>JASHOO010000761.1 GCA_030041035.1 Bryobacteraceae bacterium
TCGAAGCTCCTTTCCTCTTTGGAGCTTCTCAATTATGACTGGAGGAGATTATCGAGAGCAGGTCAGCAGGACCTCTTCGAGTGCGCACCCAGGGCTCAAGGGTATAGATCGTAGCCACCGAGGCCATCCGTTTGGCGTGCAGCCCGCGACCCCCCAGCCGCGCTGTGAAGGTCTTGGCCCGCGCCACAGCGGCGCGCTGCGTGGCCTCGCGCAAATCCCGCGCTTGCATCCACCGTGTGCACCAGGGATGGGCCTGATCAGCCTCAATTGGGGGGGCGGCGGCTGATCAGGCCGCACAACCTGCCTCAGAACTCCGTAAGCGACGGGTTGCGGGATGCCTGACCGAGCTTTTTCAGGAAGCTCTTAAAGCGGGCTGGTCACCTGACCGTAAGAAACCTCTTGCGGAACAACCCGAAGAGTCCGATTAAACCAAGAACATCTACCGGGAAGAGGAGCGCTGTGGAAGCCTCAGGCGCCGTCACGGTAATAAATTCTTGAGGTGGCGTGGAGGCGCACACATTGGCTTGCTGGCCTGGGCACGTCGCGCCGGTATCGTAGGAATAAATCGTCACGTTGTAGTTGCTCAGGTAGCTGCTAAGAGGCGTTCCGTTTACAATGCCACTCAGAACATCGCCGATTGCGGCGTGCAAGTAATTCTCGGCATTGGTCTCATCGGTTGTGTCTCCGTATTCGGCCAGCTGACCGAATGCCAATGAGGACTCGAAAAGTCCCCACATGGCGAAACTATAATCTTGTTGCACAGTACCCGAACTGTTCATGATATCAACGGCCAGAATTGCCGCGGCCTCGTAAGCCTGGTCCTGCGTCAGGCTCCAAGATCCTTGCACCGCGTCAGAGCCAGTAACGCTATTGGTATCACCAAACTTCAGATAAGTGTCTGGGGTGCCGTATGTACCTGAGAGCACCTGAGGCAACGTTGTAACGTAAGCCGTCCACTCCTCCGGCACGAAGCTTTCGTCCGCGAAATCGTCGCAGATCACTGGCACTACGGCGCTGCTGGGATATGCGGTTTGGCCGAGATAAGGACTCGTATAAACACCCGCTAGATTGGCTTCCGTTGGACCCGGGTCGTCCAAATAAAACGTGGTCGTCGTTGGCTGGGCCGTCAAAGCACAAACCGCCGGGCCCGCTAGAGCTAACAAAGCAATCCGAAGGTGTCTTGCCGGTCGAAGTATGTATCTCATAGCTGTTTCCCGGATCTAATCGCATCCCGACGGCTGCTACCGGCGCTCCGTAACACTTCGATTATGTCCCCTGGCTGGAATATGTCAATGGGACCAAAGGGCAATGCAAGTGCAGAAAAACAAACCGAAAAGGTACTAGGACTGCGACACACCCTTCCGCGGCAATTTCAGCTTCAATTGGTAGTATTGCGAGAGCGACAATGGGTTCAAGAACGCACGGCAAGGTGTAACCCCAACGCGGTTCTCCGAGAGGAATATCGATGCACTCCGCAGCCCCGATTCAGATTCCGCACCTCTTCCTAATCGCGGTGCTTTTCTGGGGCGCTTGCTCCAGGGACCCCAATCGGCAGAAGATGGACTACCTGCACAGCGGCGAACAATACGCGAAAGCGGGCAAGTATCGCGAGGCGGTGATCCAGTTTCGAAATGCCATTCAGCTTGATCCGCGGTTCGCCAACGCCCACTGGGAGCTGGCTCAAGCCTATTTGAAACTGGGAAACTCCGAGGGGGCCTACCGGGAGGCAACCGAGACCGTGACGCTGGACCCAAAAAACCCGGACGCGCAACTGCAGCTATCGATGTTGCTCCTCGCGCGCCGGCAGTACGACCAGGCTCAGGCAGCTGCGCAGCGCGCCCTCCAACTGGAACCAAAAAATACGCGAGCGTTTGCGGTCTTAGGCGAGAAGTACATCTTGACGCATGACTGGCAGAATGCGATCCGGGCACTCCAGATGGCCATTGAAGCTGATCCGCAGCGGGTCGAGGGCTACGGTGCCCTGGGGGCGGCCGACCTGGCTGCGGGTAAGCCTTCCGAGGCGGAAGTCGCCTACCATCAAGCAGTTGCCATCCATCCCAAGTCCGTACAGGCCCACGTGGCAATGGGTGAATTCTGGTTCTCGCTAGGCAAAATGGCGAAGGCTGAAGACGAGATGCGTACTGCGGCGGGCCTGGATACTCACGCCATTCCTCCCAGACGGTTTCTGGCCCGCATATTTATTGCCACCGGCAGATTAGCCGACGCCGAGAAGCTCTACTCCGACCTGAAGAGCATTGCACCAAACGACCCGCAAGCCTATCAAGCACTCGGACTGTTTTACAAATCCACGGGACAGAAGGAGAAAGCCGCTGCTGAATTTCAGTCATTAGCGGCGTCGAGGCCTCAGGACAGCTCGGTCAAGTCAAACTTGGTTGAGACCCTGATTGACACAAACCGCATCAAGGACGCGTCGGCTGTCAATCAGGAGATCCTTCGCCGGGATCCGAGCGATCCGCGAGGGCTTCTGTCGCAGGGTCGCATACTTATAGCCGAAGGCAAGTGGCAGGAGGCAGCTTCGGCACTGCAGAGGGTGGTGCAGTCTGAACCCCAATCCGCGGACGCTCATTACTACCTCGGGGTCGCGCAGAAGTCTTTGCGGTTCTTTGACTTAGCTCGAGCTTCCTTCACGCGGGCGTTGCGATTGGCCCCACGATTCTCCCAGGCGTCCGCCGAACTAGCCGCTCTCGACCTGAGATACGGAGAAGCTGATGAGGCTTTGCGACTGGCGAAGGGGGCGTCGCAGATGAATCCGGGTTCGCCTTCAGCACGATTGGCACAGGTACGTGCTCTGGTGGCAAAGGGAGACACGGGAAGAGCCGAAGCCATACTTCAGGGTCTTCTGAAGCAGGAACCCGTTTCGCTCCCAGGGCTTGCGACGCTCTTGAACATCTATGCCAGACAGAAGAAAACGCCCGAAGCCATCAGGAGGTTCTCGGCGCTCGTCCAGCAGTATCCGCAAAACGCGGGCCTTCAATTCCTACTGGCGCTGGCTTACTTCGACATGAAGGATCTCCGCTCTGCGGAGGCCTCCGTCAGGCAGGCTATCAGCATCGATCCCAAAACCCCGGAAGCCTTCACTCTGCTGGCGAATATAGAGTTGTCCGCAGGTCATCTCGATGCGGCCAAGCAGGACTTCCGGCGGGCCATCGAAGCGGAACCGCACGACTTGAGGAACTATCTCGCCCTCGAAGTCGTGTATGGGAGGGAGGGCAACTGGGACGAGGCCAAGAAGGTCTGCGAGAAGGCACGTCAAGTCGATCCGAATTCTCCTGTTGTGGCCAACGAACTCGCTTATCTCTACCTCGACCACGGCGGCGATGTCAACGTCGCCGTGTCACTTGCGCAGATGGCAAAGCAGAAAATGCCCCGTTCCCCAAGTGCGGCTGACGCTCTCGGGTGGGCCTATTACAACCTAGGATCTCCCAACTCTGCCCTTGTGCAACTTAAGGAAGCTGTCCAGGCATACCCACATAACTCCTTGTACCAATACCACTTGGGTATGGCATATAGAGCAACTCGCCACTTCGAACTGGCTAAAGAATCGCTTGAAAGGGTGCTCAACGACGACCCGGGTTCCCCGTATGCCCCAAGTGCCCGGCAGGCCTTGAGAGAGATTTCCAACGCATCGCACTAGGTTGATGGTTACAAAGCATCGCTTTGGCGAGGAACACCAATTGTTGGTGGTGTGTAGCGAACTTTGCTTCCTTTCGAGCAAATCTGACCATTGCATGGTAAGAATTTCCGGTTCCCCTTCCTCCCAGGCCGGGCTACTGGCCTCCTTCTCTTAGTACGTAAGCGCAAAAGCTTAGATGGCACCGTGATTGCTGCCTGTGCCAACTCGGTCAATCAACGGGTTCTCAGACGTGGTTAGTGGAAGAAGCTTAACCATTCACAGTCTTGCCCGTGCTCTATTTTGGGTGCCTACTGGGGAAAGAAAGGAGCATGGAAGCCGAGAACACATGTTTTTTTGGGCGCTGGGTCTGGTGACCCCTCCAAGCTGATAGCATCTCAGGAGCGCTCAGCTGGTACCATGCATCGCCGCTGGGGAACTCTTATGAAGCTTGAATCCAATTTCCGCCGTTTGGCGATACTCTTAGGGTTGCTAGCCACGGTACACGGGCTGGCATGGTCCCAAATGCAGAACGCCTGTGCTCTAAGCGGCGACGCAACGGTAAGCGCTGTCGACGTCCAACAGGCCATAAATATGGCCCTCGGTTTAACAACCTGCAATACCAATATAGACGGCGCGGATGTCTGCAATGTCGTGGTCGTGCAGCGGGTGATTGATGCCGCCCTGGGGGAAGGATGTGTTACAAACCACTGGGTGTCTTTGACCTGGACTGCGAGCACGTCGAGCAACGTGGCTGGTTACAACGTTTATAGGGCAACAGCTTCGACTGGACCATTCACGAAGATGAATTCGTCCCCGATGAACAGTACCAGCGCCCTGGACAATACCGTCGTGCCCGGCCAGACCTACTACTACGTGGCCACTGCCGTGAACACGAGCGGCGTCGAGAGTGCATACTCAAGCCCTCCGGTGCAGGCTGTCGTGCCTTCACCCTAGAGATTTCGCCGCCTGCCCACGGGTTGAACCTATTGGCCGATGATTGGCAGAGGGACGAAGGCTAAAGTCCCTGACGTATAGGAGCTGGATATCGATGGAACGAACGATTACGACGACTACAACAACTACAACACCGGCGAGATGCACGACCATTACTACTCCAGCAGTACGGGTGGAATCAACTTCGGATGGACAACGCAGAACAGCCAGTCTATGGCCTGCATTGCGACGGCGAGCCACTAGTGTATGAAGCAACTGAAACGACTGACATTCATTTTGCTTCTTGCCTGCCCGATCTTAGCGCAGCCGTGGAGCAACATCCTCTCCTCCAGCCGCGCCATCGACTGGAGCGAAGCAGGACTCCCCGCTACTTTCCCGGATGGCGAAACCACTTCCAATCCATGGACCCCGCCGGCCAGGACCCAATGCGGACCGACGCTCAGTCCCTCCGGTGGAAATGATGCCACCCAGATCAATAATGCCTTCGCTGGTTCCGGTTCGTTTTCCTCCTGCACGCCTCCGTATGTGGTGCTGCTTGGCTCCGGCACCTTCAACTTAACCAGCTCACTGCAACTGGGCGGGAATAGCAACCGAAACAACATTACCTTGCGTGGCAGCGGACCGATGAGTACGACCGTCGCCATCGCTAGCGGCGGGGGCCTTCAGACAGGTGGGTGCTGCGTGGGAGGCGGTGCTGGTGCCATTACTTCCTCTTCCTCCAACTATTCGGTGGGCAACACGACGCTCCTGATCGAGAACGTCACGGCCTCGCCATTCGTCGGTGCAATTGCCCAAGTCATACAATGCGATAATGGCTTCACTCCATCTACCGCCGGGAAGCCGATCAGCTCCAACACGCTGCAATTCAGCGGCAGCGGCTACTCTACCTGCGGCGGTTCCGCATCAGATCCAGGCACCGTGTACCATTGCTCTGACGCGACATGCGCGATCAATGGGAACCAAGACAGTTATCGCAGTCAGGATGAACAGACAGTCCGCATCACCGCAGCCACGAACACCAGCGGAAGCAATTGGACCGTTACGATCAGTCCAGGCTTGTACCTAGCGGACTGGGCTTATGCCCAAGGCGCGACTCTTATCTGGGGCAATGATTCCAGCTTCACATCCGTCGGCATAGGCATCGAGGACATGACGATCCGGCCCTGCGATTCGAATTGCAACGTCGCGCTGGGGGACGGGGGATATGCGATCTGGATGAAAGGCGTCCGTGAGATGACTGCCAGCAACACGAACATCCTCTATATGTTCGAATGCAGCCATTGTCTTGTGGCTAACAATTACCTGTTCGCCAATGACCCGTCGAGCATGACGGCTGGATTTATGGTCGTCGGCAAGGAACAGACCAGCGGAGACAGTCTCTGGATAAACAACATCACCCAGATGGGTTCCTTCATGGACGATGGGGGAAATCATCAAGGCGAAGTCGTGGCCTACAACTACAGCCGGGAGAACTGCTGCAACACGGACGGCTATCAAGCCACTCTATTTGAACACGGTTCGGGTTCCCAACTCATGCTGCGCGAAAGCAACGAGTGGGGACGGACCAACGATGACGATACGACTGGCACGCACAACTTTGAAACGGACTTTCGGAACAACCTGAATTGCGGCGATGTCCCCTACATCCGATCACCGGCAGCCGCTGGTGGAGGATTGCAGTATGCGGCCTGGGCACGTTTTGCCAATTCCGTTGGTAACGCCATAGGCTTCAGTAATTCTTCTGCCACCTCAGCATTGTGTACCGGCTATCAAGGCACAGGTACGGATAATTACGTCTGGAATCTCAATGGCGGAACAGTGCCCGACAGCTCGGGCCTGACCGTGGCATCGCTCCTGCGATGGGGCAACGTCAGCACGATCACTCAATCGACGGACACGCCAGCGAATTCCGGCATCCGGTTTGTCAGTTCCGAAGTTCCTACATCATCCGTGATGCCTAGCTCCACGTACCCAAACGCCGCCTATCTTCAAAATAGCGTCCCATCCAGCACTAGCTTGCCTTGTTCGTTCTTCCTGCAAGGCTATCTCTCGACGACCTGCACGCCGCACTACAGCGGCGGAACGGGCTTTAGCTGGTGGAAAGTATGCACGAGTTGCACGACATTTCCGACGGCTTGCGCGTCCTCGACCACGCCTCCCTTCCCTGTCAATGGACCGGACGTTCTCGCTTCGGGCGGAGCGCCGAACAACTACGCCAACGACATCCCGGCGGCGGTGGCGTGGAAGAACCTACCCATCGACACGACCTTGCAGTCCTCATACACCGTGAGCAGCTCAAGTTGGTCAAGCGGTACCGAAACCCTGACCGTGGCTACCATGCCCATTACCTACCCTAACGGCGGCTTTCAGTTGACGGGTGCCGCAGGGGCTTGCAGTCCGACGAACGGGGTTTCCTACACGGGCCGGTCCGATGGAGAAATCCTGATCACGGGTTCGACCACTACGACAATTGAATATGCCTTGCCAACCAATCCCGGGACGAGCTGTACTGGCACACTGAAATGGCCGGATGTGCGCCAGTTTGATGAACGGGTGTACGGGCTCGATTCTGGAGGAGCAGCGCCTAACCCGCCGACGAACCTCACGGCGACTGCGCATTGATCCATCCTGCGGGCGGAAGGGGGGTTCAAACCATCTGCAAGCTCGGCCCAAGGCCCCGACATGAACTGCTGGGAGGGTCCAGCGATAAGGAGGCAACAACATGTCTCAAATGAGACCGTTACGCACACTAGCTGCTTTAGTCTTGTTTGGCGCTGCGCTCGAAGCGCAGATGAGTCCCGTGGTGATTTCCAACTATCAGACGGGCACAGACTCGGCTTATAACACAAGTACCGGCGGTGGGCTTGCATCTCCGTCGTTGATCGTGCAGCCAAAGGTTCCTTTTCGTGGAGGAAACAACTGCGCAATCATGGCGGTTACCTCGCACAGTTCTTATACCCAGGGCACACCGACGGACAACGAGAACGAGACTTGGGTTGCCGGACCGTCCACAACGGATACTGGCGACAACTACACGCTCAAGATTTGGTATGTGCTTGGCGACACGGCGGGAACCAACAAGATCACAGTCCCCATGACCGGCACGCCGTCAAATTCGCCGTCAAGTCGCGTCGGAGCATGGGTGACGGAAGTCGAGAATTGCAGTCTCACGATCGGCGGCAATGGCTCACTACAGACCGCAGCCACGGGAAGCCCTCTGACTTTGACCCTCTCATCCGCCCCCTCGTCCGGTGATATGGTATGGGCAGCTTGGCTCGACACAGGCTTCGACGTAAACAACGACAGCCCTACTCCATTCGTCAGTTCCATCTCAGCCGGGAGCGGGTTCACGCTGCTCTCGAAATCACTCAGCTTTGGTAAGATGGCGGAGTACAATACCTCAACGACCAGCGCCTCAGTGCAAGCCACATTCTCGGGAACCGACACGATACTCGGAGTCGCGATTGTGATCAAGCAGGGCTCGGCAGGAACCGGCCCGCCCTCCGGTGCCTACATTGACCACTACCAGGTTGAGCAATTCAACAGCAGTACGCAGCAGATCTATTTCCCGTGTTCCGGGAATCTGATCGTGGGCATGCAGAGCACTAGCGCCAACGTGACATCCGTGTCAGGC
>JASHOO010000007.1 GCA_030041035.1 Bryobacteraceae bacterium
ATACGCAAACAGCAGTTTCGCCCCATGCCGGATAATCCCGCCGAACTCCTGCTCCGTTCCCGGCAAGAAGCCCGGCACATCTTCGAACGTGAGGATGGGAATATTGAACGCATCGCAGAACCGCACAAACCGCGCGCCCTTCACCGAAGAGTTGATGTCCAGGCACCCCGCCAGGTACGCCGGCTGGTTGGCTACAATCCCTACCGGTCGCCCGTCCAGCCGCGCGAACCCGATCACCAGGTTCTGCGCGAAGTGTTCATGCACTTCGAAGAAATTGCCGTCATCCACCACGCGCCGGATCGCATCTTTGATGTCGTACGGCTGGTTCGATTCCTCCGGCACCAGCTTGTCCAGCTCCCCGTCCATCCGCTCCACCGGATCGTTCGTCTCCACGCGCGGCGGGTCGTCGCGATTATTCTGCGGCAGGTAACTCACGAGCTCGCGAATCATGCGCAGGCACTCGGCATCATCCTGCGCCAGAAAGTGCCCCACACCGCTCACCGCGTTATGCGTCATCGGCCCGCCCAGCTTCTCTTTTGTGACATCCTCGTGCGTGACCGTCTTGATCACCTCCGGCCCGGTGACGAACATGTAGCTCGTCCCCTGCACCATGAAAACGAAATCCGTGATCGCCGGAGAGTAAACCGCGCCGCCCGCGCACGGCCCCATGATCGCCGAGATCTGCGGCACCACACCGCTCGCCAGCGTGTTGCGCAGAAAAATGTCCGCGTAGCCGCCGAGCGAAACCACGCCCTCCTGAATCCGCGCCCCGCCCGAATCATTCAGCCCGATGATCGGTGCGCCATTCTTCAGCGCCAGATCCATAATCTTGCAGATCTTCTGCGCATTGGCTTCCGAAAGCGATCCGCCGAACACCGTGAAATCCTGCGCGAACACATACACCAGCCGCCCGCCGATGTGCCCCCACCCCGTCACAAACCCATCGCCCGGAATGATCTGCTCCTCCATTCCGAAGTCATGGCACCGGTGCGTGACCAGCTTGTCGGTCTCTTCGAACGAGCCTTCATCGAGCAGTAGGTCGATCCGCTCCCGCGCCGAGAGCTTGCCCTCTTTATGCTGCCGCGCGTTCCGCTCCGCCCCGCCCCCCTGCTCCGCCGCCCGATGCCTCCGCCGCAACTCATCCAGCCTGTTCATCGGTTTCACTGTATCGCTTTTTCGGGATGGGCCGGTGCCGTGACATCGGATTCTCTGTAGCGGAGGGGCACGCCGCCTTTGCGGGCACCTGCGGCAGTTTTTCGTTTGGATCTTTCCCCTCGGGCAGACGCCACAGTTGCGTTTTGGAGAAAGATTGCGTCGGGAAGTAACTTCAACGAGTCATGCGCTCGCGGCCAAACTGCAACCCGTAACCGTAAACCGACTGGAAATCTGCCCGCTCCACGTACGCTCCTTGCGCTCAGCCCGCCCCCCTGCTCCGCCCCTCCGACGCTCTCATTCAGCCTGCTCATCGGATTCACCGTCGCGCAAAGGTGGCGACACTGGAATAAATCCGCGCATCCTTTGCCCAACGCGACGATCTACTACTAAGACCGTGCGGGTATCAAGGAGGAAACCATCGTGAACCGGCTCAAGGACAAGCGCGCCCTCATTACGGGGGGAACCACCGGCATCGGCCTCGAAACGGCCCGGCGTTTCTTGGACGAAGGCGCCCGCGTCGCGATCACCGGCAACAATCCCGCGAACCTCGAAACCGCGCGCAAGGAGCTCGGAAGCGATGTCGTGGTCATTGCCTCCGACGCGAGCCATGTAGTGGGCCAGAAGGCGGTTGCGGAAACCCTCGGCCAGGCGTTTGGCGGCATCGAGATTCTGTTCGTCAACGCCGGCATCGTCGACATGCGGCCAATCGAGCAGATGGACGAGGCTGCATTTGACCGCTCGTTTGCGATCAACCTGAAGGGGCCTTATTTCCTCATCCAGGCCTTGCTCCCCATCTTTGCGAAACCCGCGTCCATCGTGCTCAACGCGTCAGTCAACGCGCACATCGGCATGCCGAACACGAGCGTCTACGGGGCGACCAAGGCGGCTCTCCTTTCACTTGCACGCACGCTCTCCGGTGAACTGATCTCGCGCGGCATCCGCGTGAACGCAGTCAGCCCCGGTCCAATTGCCACCCCCCTCTACGGAAAGCTGGGCTTGTCGGAAGCCGATCTCAAGGCTGTCTCTGCTTCCATTCAAAACCAGGTTCCCGCCGGCCGTTTCGGAAATCCCAGTGAGATCGCCAATGCGGTCGTCTTCCTCGCCTCCGATGAGTCCGCTTTCACGGTAGGCAGCGAACTCCAGATCGACGGTGGCATGGGGAATATTTGACGAGGCTGGGCCGCAATTCTAAGATCGCCCCGATACGGGCTCGTGGCTCTGGGCGCGAGCGCGCGCGCCTGGAGGGCGGCGTGCGAAGCTTCGAGGCGCTGCATGCGCGCAGCCACTCCGCGGGGCGTAGTCTTTCTCCGCGCCTCTGCGGTGAATCTCCCTTTTAGTACCATGAAATCGCCCCCATGAAGCACGTCATCGTCGGTACCGCCGGCCACATCGACCATGGCAAAACCGCCCTCGTCAAAGCGCTCACCGGCATCGACGCCGACCGTCTCGAAGAAGAAAAGCGCCGCGGCATCACCATCGACATCGGCTTCGCGCACCTCGCCCTCACCCCCGATCTTCGCCTCGGCTTCATCGACGTGCCCGGCCACGAGCGCTTCGTGAAGAACATGCTGGCCGGCGTGGGCGGCATCGACCTCGTCCTCTTCGTCGTTGCCGCCGATGAATCCATCAAGCCGCAAACCCGCGAGCACTTCGATATCTGCCGCCTCCTCGGCATTCCGCGCGGCATCGTCGTGCTCACCAAGGCCGACCTCGTAGTTAAAGACATCCTCGATCTCGTCCGCCTGGAAATCGAAGAGTTCGTCTCGGGCTCGTTTCTGGAAAATGCCCCCATCGTCGCCGTCAGCTCCACCACCGGCGCCGGTATCGATGACCTGCGCCGCGAGCTGGAACGCGCATCACTCGCCGTTATGGAAAAGAGCGCCTCCGGCCACTTCCGTCTGCCCATCGAT
>JASHOO010000762.1 GCA_030041035.1 Bryobacteraceae bacterium
GTCGGTGTGAAGGGCATTCAATATGTTGCCAAAGTCTCGCTTCTGCTCAACGCCATTCCGTTGCTCATGATCCTGATTGTATTCGCCAAAACCGCACCCGGCGTCTCGAGCTACGTCCCCGTCGACCCTAATCCCTTCCTGGCCTTCACGCTGCTGCTGCAAATCGTCATCGGTTTCTTCGCCACTGCGGGCGCTGCCGGCGCCGATTTCGGTATGAACAATCGCAACGCAACCGACGTCCGCTGGGGCGGCCTCGTCGGCATCGCCGGCGCCATCCTCTACGCCGGCGGATTGCCCATTCTGTCCGTCGCCGGCGCGCGCGTCCTCAACCCCAGCGTGCAAAGCTACAGCTACGATGCCGTCATCTCCTCGCTCGGCGGCGTCCTCGCGAGCGCCATGTTCTTCCTGTTCGCCCTCGCCTCCATCGGTCCCGCCTGCTTCTGCGCCTTCATCGCCGGCAACAGTTTTTCCACGATGATCCCTGGCGTGAAGCGCATGTCCTCCACCATGGCCGGCGTCACCATCGCGATCGTTCTTGCCGTCACCGGCGTCGCGGCTGACCTGGTGAGCTTCTTCACCATCGTCGGCGCGTCGTTCGGTCCCATCTGCGGCGCCATGGCCGCCGACTACCTGCTCTCCGGCAGACAATGGAAAGGCCCGCGCGAAGGCATCAACTGGGCCGGCTATGCCGCCTGGGCCATCGGTTTCGCCATCGGCATCCTCCCCAACCTCCCGGTCTCGCCCGAACTTAAAACCTACGCACAGCCCGCAGTGCTCTACAGCTTTATCGCCGGCTTCGTCATTTACGCCATCCTCGCTAAGCTGGGCTTGGAACCCCGCACCGTCCCGCTGGAAGAATCCGGCGTCCGGGCCCCGGTTGGTGGCGATCGCACGAGGCACGGCAGCGCCACAGCGTGAAAAACGCCAGCGACGGTGATGATCGCTACTTCCCCCGCACCTTCACCACCACCGGCGTCCCCTTGAACCCGAACTTCCGCCGCAGCTGGTTTACGAGATACCTCTCGTGCGAAAAGTGCAGCTTGCCGCCGCGATCCGTGAACACCACAAACGTCGGCGGATGCACCGACGCCTGTGTCAGATAGTAAATCTTCCGCTCCTCAAATCGCAGCGACTCCACGAATCGGTTCAGCTCCGCCGTCGGAATGCGCCGCCCCGCCGCTTCATGCACCTCGCGAATCAACTTGAAAAGCTGCTCCACTCCGGTTCCGTTCTTCGCCGAAAGATACACCACCGGTGCGTAATCCAGAAACTTCAGCTCGTCCCGCACCATCTGCTCGAACCCGCGCTTTTGCTTGGCGCTCAGCGTGTCCCATTTATTTACGCAGACGATCACCCCGCGCCCACCCTCGTGCGCATAACCCGCGATCGTCGCATCCAGCGCTACCACTCCTTCCGACGCGTCCAGCACCAGCAACACCACCTGCGCCATCCGGATGTGCCGCCGTGCCATCACCACGCTCAGTTTCTCGGCCATCTCCTTGGTCTTGCCTTTGCGCCGGATCCCCGCCGTGTCCACGAAAATATAGTCCGTCTCGCCGTGCCGCACGCGCGCATCCACCGCATCGCGCGTCGTGCCCGCCACCGGCGACACAATCGCGCGCTCCTCGCCCGTCAGCGCGTTCAACAGCGTCGATTTCCCCACGTTCGGCCGCCCGATGATGGCCACTTTGATCGCTTCCCGCGTGTCAGGAGCCCCTTCTTCCGCCGCCTCGCCGAACCCCGCCGTTACATGCTCCAGCATCTCCGTCACGCCCGTTCCATGCTCCGCCGATACTGGAAACACATCGCGAATCCCCAGCTCGTAAAACTCATTCGCCAGGTCTTCGCGGGCCGCCGTGTCGGCTTTGTTCACCGCGAGCGTCACCGGTTTGCCCAGCCGCACCAGCATCTGCGCAAGGTCCCGATCCGCGCCCGTGATCTCCGCGCGCCCATCCACCAGAAAAATAATGTGCGACGTCTTCTCGAAGGCCACCTGCGCCTGCTTCAGAATCTGACTGGGAATGTACTCGGAATCGTGGACCACGATCCCGCCCGTGTCGATCACCTCGAACTGCCGCCCCGCGAACTGCGCTTGGCCGTGAATGCGGTCCCGCGTGATCCCCGGCTCATCGCCCACAATGGCGCGCCGCTCCCCCGTGATCCGGTTGAACAGCGTGGATTTTCCAACGTTGGGACGCCCCACGATCACCACCGTGGGAGGAACCTGCGGCATGCGCTCTCATCATAGCAACGCTCCGCCGCTTCGCAAATCGACGGAACAATTCGCCCGCTTCTTCGTCTATTCATTCAGAGGGCCGGAACGCAGGTCCTCCAATAACTCAGATTGCAAAAGGAAAGTGTGACAGCTATGCGTGGTTTTGTGTCTTCACTATTCAGCCTGTTCGTTGCGGCTTTCTCGATGCTGGCGTTCGTTGTGGGCAGTTATTGGATGGCCACGCGGCAGCTCGGCGAACTGCAAGGAGTCTTCCTGCTGACCGGCTACCTGCTCGCCGGCATTGTGTTCACCTACCGTTTCCTGTTCGCTGACTTCGAGCCGCTCTCCATTACGCGGCCCGGGCGGGCCGCATAGTGCCTTATTGTGTGATCGGAATCAGAGTCGTTAATGTGCCCGCCGCCGAGTCTGCCAGTAGCGCCAGCACGCTCAGATCCCCGATATTCGCGGTCAACGTAATGCGCAGCACGCCGGTTTTCCCTTGAGTCGCCGGATATTGACTCGTGGAAACGAACGACGTGTGGTTCATCGCTCCTAAGGTGAACGTTCCCGTCACAATCGCGGTGCCCGTTGGATCGTCAAACTCGAAGGGAACCGTCATCTCTGACGATGTCGTGTTGGCCATGGCCAGCGCCGTTACATGGACGCCGGTCGTGTTGTCGAAGGGCACCAGGATGTAGTGTGTCGGCCCCGCGCTGCCATAGGGGACCAGGCAGACCGGTGCAGATGTAGT
>JASHOO010000763.1 GCA_030041035.1 Bryobacteraceae bacterium
GCAGTTTAGGGGTGCAGTTTCTGTTACTGCTACCGGTGCGATCATTATTGCCACGTTGCATGATTAGTTGACTCGAGTTTAGGTGGGGGGCCGAAATTTACCTAAACGGCCGGACGGGCTTCCCCAACTCAAGGGGCGATAGCGGTTTCGGACAGGAGGAAAACTATATGCATTTGAGATCACGTGTAGTTGTATTATCCACGCTCCTCTGCTGGATGACTGGTGTCATAGGAGGGCAAACCTTCCGTGGAGGTATTTCGGGAAGTGTCGCCGACGCCTCCGGTGCCGCCGTCATTGGCGCAGTCGTGCGGCTCGTGAGTCCGGATACCAACCTCACCCGCGAAGGGGTCACTTCTTCTACCGGTGAGTTCGTTTTCCAGGATCTTCCGCTCGGCAAATATGACATCACCGTCAGCCAGTCGGGCTTCGACACGGTTCGCGTGTCCGGCATTATAGTGGATGCCGGCAGGATTGCTACCGTGGGAGTGAAACTGGAGGTAGCGAAACAAGCCGCCACGGTTGAAGTGGCCGCTGAGGCGGTAGCGATTGAGACTGCATCGTCGGCGGAAACCAGTCTGATCGACACCAAAGAACTCCTCGACATTCCGTTAAATGGCCGCGATTTTACACAGTTGTTGAAGTTCAACCCCGGCGCCAACGCCAACGGCTCTCTCAACGGCTCACGGTTTAACGGCATCGACTGGAAGATCGATGGAGCCGACAACAACGACCTCTGGCACAACGTCAACGCCGTCAATCAAGGCGGTGTCTCCGGAATTGCCGGCACGCTGCTTCCGATAGATGCCATCGCCGAGTTCTCTCTGCAAAGCAGCAGCAATGCCGAAGAGGACCGCAACTCCGGCGGCATGCTGAACGTGGTTATCAAATCCGGAACCAACAACTTCCACGGCTCTGCCTACTACTTCAACCGCAATGAGGCCCTGGCCTCGGCCGACTGGTTTACGCCGCCCGGCACGCCCACCTCGGAACTGCGCAACAACCAGGAGGGTTTCTCGCTCGGCGGCCCCATCTGGAAGAACCACACTTTCTTCTTCATGAATTATGAGCAACAGAACTATAAGCAGGCTCTCACTGCGCCGGGGACCACTCCTTCGGCCGCCTGGGTTTCCGAAGCCGAGGCGGTGATGACCAGGGATGGCGTGAGTGTGAACCCGGTCATGTTGAATGTGCTCAACTACCTCTGGCCGGCCAACAGCCTCACCGGACCCGCCACGTCAGACAACTACGCAGGCGCCGGCATCAATCTCTCGAACAGTTACAACGGTGTGGTCAAGATCGATCATCAGTTCAATGAGAGGAATAACCTCGCCGTCCGCTATTTCGGCGGTACCGGCAATCAAGTGGAGTATATCGGCTCGGCCATCCCCTACTACTTCCAGTTGGCGCCCAGCCGCATGCACAATTTTTCGGTGGTCTACAACACCGTTCTTACTCCGGCATTCATCGGACAAACTCTCGTCGGCGTGAACTATTTCAAACAGGTCTTTGATGACGACAATCACGGCTTCAACATGCCCTCCGTTGGGTTGGAGACCGGCGTCACCGATCCCACGAACTTTGGAGCTCCGAACATCAACATTGCCGGGTTTGATCAGACCGGCTTGACCCCTCCGCTCGGACGCATCGATACCACTGGCCACATCGGTCAGACGTTTACTTATACCCGGGGCTCGCACGAGTTTCGTTTCGGCGGTGAGTACCGCTATTCACGCCTCGACGTGTTCTATGACGCGCTGGCGCCCGGAGCATTCACCTTCGATGGCACGCAGGGACCGTTCGCCGCAACCTGCCCGCAGGACAGTTGGGAAGTGAGTGGATCCTGTCCGTCGGCCACGGCCGGTTCACCCAATCCAAGCCTCGATTCGCTCGCAGACTTCCTTTCGGGCCGCGTCGGCATCGGTCACGCCAGTATCACCTACGGCGACCAGCAGCGCATTTACAACCTCGACGGATTCTCCTTCTTTGGTCAGGACACCTGGAAGCTCACTCCGCGGTGGACCATAAACCTGGGCTTGAACTGGGTCTACCAGAGCCCGATCTCGAACCCGAAGGACCTGATCTCGACCTTCATTCCCTCCGACGGCGGTATCACGTACGTCGGGACACACGGGCTGAGCACTTTGTGGCCCCGCGATTTCCACAGTATTGCTCCACGCGTCGGATTCGCTTTCCAGCCCAAAGCCGGCGGCAGGCTGGTGGTCCGAGGGGGTTGGGGAATTTTCTACCAAACCCCCAACCTCTCTTACTTTGGCGACAGCGGAACGGATCCCTCCAACACCGCGGCCACGGGCATCAACGACAATATCGGCGGACCCGCGCCGGTTCTGACGCTCTCCAATCCCGCGCCCATTACTCTCCAGTCGGGTGTGCCGATTTTTGCGACAAATTCCGCCACCGGTCCGTTCGGCGGCTTCTCCGTGAGCCAGCACTTTGTCGATGGCTACAGTCTGAACACGCACCTCAACGTTCAATACCAGTTGGCTCAGAATGTCGTAGGTGAGGTCGGGTATTCCGGCGCGTTGAGCCACCACTTGCCCGACATGCTGGATATCAATCAGATACCGATCGGTTCTCCCGAGGCGCAGACATCCCGCCCCTACTACAGCCAGTTTCCCAATCTGGCCGCCATCGATGAGATTCAATCGGTCGGCAACGCCAACTACAACAGCCTGATCGGCTCGTTGCGGGCCACCAGTTTTCACGGCTTCACCACCCAGCTCAGCTATACCCTCGGACACTCCCTCGACGACCTGTCCTACGCGCGCCACATCATTCCCCAGAACAGCTACTGCCTGGAATGCGACTATGGCAATTCCGATTTCGACATTCGCAATTCCTTCTCGATGTTCCTGACCTACGCCCTCCCTCAACCGGCCAACCACAAGATGCTCCTGGGCGGCTGGCAGTTGAATACCTTGTTCTCGTTCTTCACCGGAACTCCGTACACCGTCTACTCCGGCAACGACTCGAGCGGTACCGGCGAATTCGCGGATCGCGCCGAGGTGGTCGGCAACGTCTACGCCAATGTTCCCGCCCCGGACCGCGCCACCAGCACCTATTACTGGTTCAACCCGGCCGCCTTTGCGTCGCCCACACAGGGCACCTATTCCAATCAGGGGCGCAACGAATTTTACGGGCCGTCCACGCGCCAGATCGATTTCTCTGTCTTCAAGAATTTCAGCGTGACCGAACACGTCACCGCTCAGTTTCGCGCCGAGATCTACAATATTTTCAATTTCGTGAACTATGGAAATGGGTCCCCGTATCAGGCGGTGATGGGGAACAATCTTCAGGGCAGCAATTTAGGACAGATCTACGCAACTTACGATGTCGGGTTTGGCGCGCCGGGCATCGGCCCTGGAGCCCCGCGCAACGTTCAGTTGGCTTTGAAGATTCTTTTTTAGGCACAACCTGCTGGTTGCCGCCGGAATCGTCCTAGCCCCCGCGCTCGAGGGTTCGTGCTCATGACCGTGGGATTATTACGGCTCGCTGATCTCGGACCGCGAACTCGCCCTCGAGAATCGACATGAGCACCATCGAGCGAAAGCGGTCGCCGCTCCAAACGCACTCCCGCATCACGCCCTCTTCGACAAAACCGGCAGCACGATAAGCGCGGCGCGCGCGCTCATTGTCGGAATAGACGTCGAGCCAAAGGCGGTGTGCGGAGAGCTCCCCGAACACCATAGACTCGACCAGGCGAAGTGCTTCGCGCCCCATGCCGGCTCCCGGCTCCGAGACAATGATGCGTTTGAGTTCGATGTTGTGATGCCTTGAGCGGAGGCCGCACAGAATCACGAAGCCTGCCGCCTGCCCATCGTGCTCGACGATCAGATAAGTGGCGTCGCCGCCCGCCATCCGCTGCTCGTGGTCCGGCCTGGAGTCGGAGCCAACCATTTCTGAATTGGCGAATTTTTTCTCCAGATCCATCACAAACCTTACGTCAGAAGGATTAGCTAGCCGGACGCGCGTCATTCATCGATCGTACCCAATCGGATCCCAGCCTATTCCCTTCGTCATGAGCCCGCGGCCTGGCATCACCGGGGCTCGACGATTTTGTGATAGCGTCCGGGCGCCAGACCGGAAACCGTCTGGACCTCGCCATTGGGCCAGCGAATCTCCGCCCGAACCTGTTGCGGCGCGTTCTGCCCCAGCCCGAAAATCAAACGCTTATCGTGCGACGAGAGATAGCTGCCGCCCCCGGTGACCCACCGCACGAGCTTTCGCTCGCCTGCCGAAACCACGACTTTCGCGCCGATGGCATCGCGATTGCTGCGCGTCCCTTCGAGCTCGAGTCCGATCCACGCGCCGGTTTCTGCGGCGGTGTTGTGCAAAAGCACCGGTGAATCGTTCAGGCAGGTGAAGAGCACATCCGGCCGCCCGTCGTTATCCCAGTCGCCCACCGCCAGCCCTCGCGCGCGAAACTTCTCCTGAAAGACCGGGCCTGCAAGCTGAGCCACGTTCTGAAAATTTCCCCGGCCGTCATTGCGCAGCAGCAGCGGAGGCTCGCGATAAGAGACATCGCGGCGCGTGCGTTCCACGACCTCGTTGATGTGCCCGTTGACGATCATCAGGTCCAGATTGCCGTCGTTGTCGTAATCCAGAAAATGTGTGCCCCATCCCACGAAGGATTTGGTAAAGTTCGCCAGGCCCGATGGCACAGTTTTCTCCTCAAATGGGAAATGCCCCGGGTGGACAAACAGAGCGTGGTGCTCGTCGTTGAAGTTGGTGACAACGAATGCCGGCCAGCCATTTCCAGTGATATCGCCCGCATCCACTCCCATGCCGGCGCGCGCGTCGCCGTCCATATTCAGAGCCAC
>JASHOO010000764.1 GCA_030041035.1 Bryobacteraceae bacterium
CCCACTGCAGCCGGCGAGCCGGCTACTGCCTTGCCAACAGCGACCTCTCCGAAATTTCAGGTGCTTTGGCTAACGGCCAGTGCACTGCAGTTGGATTCGATAGATGTGAGGAGGCTGGCCACAACCAGGCGCTGCTGATTGTGCGTCAGTCCGGGAAAAATCGGAAGTGAAAGAATTTCGCCAGCGATTTCTTCTGCGATAGGGAAGGCTCCCGCCTTGTAGCCTAGTCCGCTGTATGCCCCTTGAAGGTGTAGTGGGACTGGATAGTGAATCCCAGTTCCGACTCCCAACTCCGTAAGATGCCGCTGAACACTTGCCCGGTTTTCGACGCGTAGAACATACAAATGATACGCGGGCCTGGCCCATTTCGGCTCGAATGGCGCCCGCACCTCATCTGTGGTAGATGCAAAGAGCGCATCGTAGCGGTTCGCACATTTCCTGCGCTGTTCGTTCCACTCTGCGAGATGCCTCAATTTGACTTGCAAAATTCCTGCTTGTATGGCGTCCAGCCGGCCGTTATAACCTTCCATGTCGTGATAGTACTTCTTCGACTGGCCATGATCGCGCAGCATACGGATCTTCTGCGCCAATTCTGGATCGCTTGTCGTTACCGCTCCTGCCTCTCCACAGGCCCCTAAATTCTTTCCAGGATAAAAACTGAATGCTGCCACCTTGCCAATCGAGCCAGCTTTCCGCCAGCGATTCTGTTTGCGCGAGAAATATTCAGCTCCATGAGCTTGACAGGCATCCTCGACGACGACTAGGTTGTAGTGCTCCGCGAGCTCCAAAATCGGATCCATATCGCACATCTGCCCGTATAAGTGCACGGGGACTACCGCGGTGACACGTCGCCCTGTGGACATATCGATTGCGTGACCGCTGTCATCCACTGCGCATTCCATCTCCAAGTACTGATGGAGTTTCTTCGGGTCCATATTGTACGTACGTTTATCGATATCCACAAAAGCCGGCCGCGCTCCAGCCTGGGATATCGCCTCCGTGGTAGCGATGAACGTGTTTGGAACTGTGAGGACGGAATCGCCAGCGTCTACTCCTGCTGCGATCAGCGCAAATCGAAGGGCGTCTGTACCACTTCCAACGCCTACGCAATGCTCGGAGTCACAGAAGCTGGCGAACTCGCGCTCAAATTCATCCACCATGGGTCCGCCGATGAATCCTGCAGTCTTCAGAGCCCGTTCGAAGACTGCACATAGCTCGGCTTTCAGCTCTTCGTGAGAAGTAACCAAGTCTAAAAATGGGACCGGCTTTCTTGCGCTCATCTTGTCCCTCCGACTGCGGCCGCAACAATCGGACGCAACTGACGAGCCGGATTCCCTACCACAACCGCGTTCGGTGGCACGCTCTTGGTTACAACGCTCCCGGCACCGACTATCGCGTTCTCGCCAACAGTGACCTTCGATAGAATCGTGGCTCCCGAACCGATAGAGGCGCCTCTCTTAATCAGGGTTGTTTCCACCCGCCAATCGGCTTCCGTCTGCAATTGCCCGCCGGTGGTTGCCCTTGGATAACTATCGTTGATAAAAGTCACACCGTGACCAATGAATACCTCATCCTCAATCGTGACGCCCTCACAGATGAACGTATGGCTCGAGATCTTGCACCGTTTCCCTACCCGTGCGTTCTTCTGAATCTCCACAAACGCGCCGATCTTGCTCTCGTCTCCGACTTCGCACCCATAGAGGTTAACAAATTTCGAAAGCTTCACATTTACGCCTAACTTTACGTTTGGCGCGATGCATTGATACTGATTCATAAAGTGACCGCTTTGCCCCCCTCCTGCAATGACTGACTCGCCGCCTCAAGCATTTTCACCACGCGCAGACCGGCCGCTCCATCATTAAACGGCTTCTTGTTATTCGAAATGCAATCAACAAAATACTTGCTCTCAGCGCGCAAGGCCTCAGTTTGTTCGACCTTCGGCGACCACATGTCACCGGAACGGTAACTCACGAGGAGCTCGCGGACGCCCTGACCGTTTGCAATATTGACGCCTTTGTCATATATTTTGATCTTTTCATCAGCCTCCAAGTCATTCCATAACAACATTTTCTTCTCCCCGCCAATGAGGGTTGTTCGCACCTTGACTGGAGAGAGCCAATTAACGTTTATGTGTGCGATGACATTATTCCCAAAATAGATCGTGATATATGCTAAATCCTCAAACCCGTTTAGATGCTTCTGTCCAGTCGCGATGACCACTTCTGGCTTATCATCTATGAGTTGGTCCACTATCGATAAGTCATGTGGTGCCAGATCCCAAATAACATTCACATCGTGCTGAAACAAACCCAGATTCACCCGTGTTGAGTCGTAATAATAGAGCTTGCCGAGGACTCCATCATCAACGAGTTCCCTAATCTTTTTCACGGCCCCTGTAAATAGGAATGTATGATCGACCATGATCTGAAGATTTTTACGGTCTGCAAGATCGATCAATTCCATAGCCTGCACTCCACTCGATGTAAACGGCTTCTCTACGAAGACATGTTTTCCATGCTCTAGCGCGGCCTTCGCGAGTTCGTAGTGAGTCCAAACTGGCGTCACTACCGCAACGGCGTCAACTTCCGTTGACGCTAATACGTCACAGGGGTCGGAAGTCACTCGTATCTGGGAATAGGCTTGCTTGGCGCGCCTGAGCGACTCCGCACTCCTATCACAGATCGCCACGACTTCGCAGTCGGCAGTGCTCTGAAAATTCCTGACTATCTGGGGACCCCAGTAGCCATAACCTATCACACCAAGGCGAATCATCCTTCTACATCTCCCATCGGGTCGCTCGCGATCGGCAAAAATCGTAACCTGCACGGCCGGCGGTAAGTTCCTAGACAGCACCTTCTCCTAACAAAACAGCTTTTGGAGTTTCGAGAAGTATTTTGAGGTCCAGCCAGACGGACCACGATGTTGCGTATTCCAGGTCGAGACGGACCATCTCGTCGAACTTCACCCGGCTGCGTCCACGCACCTGCCATAAACCGGTGATTCCAGGTTTGACCGCTAGCAAACGGCGCTTGTGCCAAATGTCGTAACATCCAACCTCATAAGGAATTGGTGGACGTGGTCCGACAATTGACATCTCCCCTTTTAGAACATTGAGAAACTGAGGAAGTTCGTCGAGACTAGTCTTTCTCATGAAGCTTCCAATGGGAGTGATTCTGGTATCGCGTGTTAGTTTGTAAACGGCCTTTCCGTTCTGGCTGCCTAGCGCTAATTCACCACCGCGGATGAATTGTTTCACGTATTCCTGATGGACACCGTGATCGCTTTCGACGTACATGGATCGAAATTTCAAGAATGTGAAGGTCTCGCCGTATTTACCGACCCTTTTCTGGCGGAACAGCACAGGTCCTCGTGAGGTCAGTTTGATCGCCGCTGTGATTGCCAGAAGGATAGGTGACAGGGCAACCAACGCAAGAACGCTACCAGCAATATCGATCGTGCGTTTTAAGAGGCGAGAAACACGTTTCGAGTTGCTGCTAACGGTGACGTCAGGATAAAGTGCCGAATCCGCTTGGCGGCCACCATTCCGGTTGTCCCAATCTTCGGGAAAAACATGGAACGAGAGGCTCACTTGATTGATCTGCTCTATACTGAGAGTGCTGCAGAGTGCGTTGGTGACTTTGTTCAGAAGGGCAGTTGCAATCGCTTTGCCTTCCGCGCCGCCGATCTCGGTGAATATAACGCCGAGGATACGCCTGTCCTCATACCAGCCCTTGATGTCTGTTTCTCTTGTTGATCGCGCCAGCGCACACAGAAGTTTTTGAAAAGTGCCGGCGTGGTCGCCCGCCTTCAACAGACTATCCGACTGCAGAAGCATCAATACAAAGCGCCTGTGAGAGCGCTCTGTCCTCTTGCGCTCCAAAGACAACATTCTTAAGAATGGCTCTTGAGCAAGAATGTAGGCCATTGAGGACTGGTTGTTGTTCAAGGGGCCGTCACTGACTGCATACGACTCTGGATTTAGCGCTTCTTGCACAAGTCACTTACCTTTCAAATCAAGCTTTTTCAAGCTTGTGGTTTTGCGGCCTGAAGGTTACCGCATGTCATTGTCCGTCGACTCGAAACCTGAGTCGGAGACTCCGGTCGAAGAGGTCCAAAGGGTGCGTCGAGCGGAACCAGCCCTTCCACGCAACCTGCGGGGTCGGTCAAAAGCCGGACTTCGGGCGCTGACGGAATACGCCACGCAACGCTTTTCGTCAAGCCAACGTCAGCGTCACTTCGCTGCTGAAGCCGCTGGAAGTCCCAGTTCCCTTAAGTCTCGGTCGAGCTTTTCTATCAGTTCGTTTAGCCTGTTCATCTCACGCTCAAATGAAGACTGGCCGCCTGTAGACCGATTTGCGATGAATTCTTGAATGGCGGTACGCGTAAGATCCGAAAGGCTAGCAAACCCTTCGGAAGCACAAACTTGCCGAAATGCCGACAGTTCTTCCTCAGAAACTCGGACACTGATTAACTTAGTCTTGGATTTGAACAAGGCAGAATAGAATTGCATTTGAAAGTCTAGCCGCAACCGGCAACTGTCACCAAATGGATGCCAACCTGGTTGATTTCCCGTTCGCAGGGATCCAAAGGAGTTAACCAATCCCGTTCAATTTCTACAGCGACGGATCTCTTTAGCAACGACACGGACGCGATAATCCTCTATTGCTTCTTGACTTCAGCGAAAAACCCTCCAAGCGAATTAGTGGGCCCGCTTCGAGCCGTACCTCTGCTGGCCTACATCCAAAAAGGGCCTCAACCTGGCGACGGTCTAGGCCAGACCTCGGAGTGGAGGTAGTCTCCTTGAAAGTCATTAGAGTAGCCGCCGAGGTAATATCGCACAGTAGGAAGGCCAGTGGTCGCTAAGGGAATGCCGACATCGATAAGCGCCTCGAGGAGCTTATCATCTTCGGTCGAATTGACCATCCAATCTTCGTCGGTGAAATCGTCGGAAATCGGGCACTCAAGTAACAATTGCCGTCGTAAGAGCCAAACATTCATGTCGACATGGATGGTTCGGTGCCCGTTGGTAATTGGGACGGGTTGCTCGCGTGCAACATTCGAGTTCGGGACCAGGATTCCATTCGCAACGTATTCCCAATATCGAACGCGCGCTTGATCCTCTTGACGACAGAAAGGCCAGAACTGTTCCAGAAAAGGTCGCCCATCGAAATGGTACAACTTGCGGTACGAATGGACAGCAGCGCTTCCCGTGGCATCCGCACAGGCTATTAGCGTCCGAATATGGTTTGGTTCAAATTCGTTATCATCATCCAGAAAGCTAATCCAATCGCTCGAGGCGAGTTTACACGCCCAATTGCGAAGTCTCGCCAGACGTGATGGGCCACTGACCTCGTGGGGCAAACGCCGAACCAATTCCCAACTGACCCGTCCGTCATCTCGTAGACTCTCTGCCAGCCAATCCGCAGTTTCTTGACAAGCATCGACGAGAATCAGATGCCGTAATTTTACAGAATAGCAATCCTGACGCCGCACAGATTGAATCGCTCGTTTTAGTAGAGCGACTCTGCGCCTAGTAATGGTAATCACTGTAACAGCGGTTTCCATGTCCCCGCAACCAACCCAGCATGGCGTCCGGCGTGCGTTAGCAACAGCCGTTATGTCGACCCTGTAGAACCTCTTTTTCCTCTTATTGTCTGGTGAACCGTTAGGTCGGCACCAACGTTTGTATGAGAACCTTGCCTATCCTTAAGGCTAAGGCGGCGTGATGGGAAGGCGAGCCGAACGCCACACTCGACTCCAGGTAGTCGCATCGCTGAAAATTTAGCCGCACCCGGCAACTCTTATCAAATGGAGGCCATCCTGATTGATCTCCCGTCCGCGCGCATCCAAAGGAGTTACCCAATCCCGTTCAATTTCTACGGCGACGGATCGCCTGAGCAGCGACACGGACACGATAATCCTGTGCTGCTTCTTGACTTCAACGAAAATACCTTCCAATCCCGTCAACGGGCCGGC
>JASHOO010000765.1 GCA_030041035.1 Bryobacteraceae bacterium
CCACGCCAGTTGCTGGCCAAGGAGGAGTGGACGGGCTACGGAGGTGTGGGCGATTATGCCGGCTCGAATGGCAATACCTATGAAATCGTCCATGCCGGCCATCAGATCCGTGATCATTACTTCGCCGGAGATCGCTACAAGCCGGCCGAAACCAACGAGACCTTCGATTGCGTCGTTGTGGGTGGGGGCATTAGCGGACTGGCCGCCGCATTATTATTCCAACGGCGCAACCCCAAACTGAGTTGCCTGATTCTGGAAAATCATCCGATTTTCGGCGGTGAGGCCAAGCGGAACGAGTTTATCGTCGACGGCGAGCATCTGGCGGCGCCGCAGGGCTCGGACCATTTCACCACGCCGCCTGCCGGATCCTTCTTCGCAGACTATTACGACCGCATCGGCATAAATCCATCTGAGTTTGAATATCAGAGCTGGGACAGCAGCTCGCCTGAAATTCCAGTGGGCCGCAGTTTTGAATTTATCCAGAACCCCTACGGCTTTTTCTTCGGCGCGAAATTCGGCGAGCGGCCGGGGATGTGGCTCATCGATCCATGGGCGAAACAGTTAGCCGGCGCGCCCCTGGCGGCGGCCACGCGTGCAGAGTTGCTCGAGTACCAGAAGATTCATTCGGAGCCGCGCACCGGCCCCACGCACGCTCCGGAGATGGACAGTATCACCATGGAAACTTTCATGATGAAGCAGTATGGTTTGAGTCGCGAAACTATCCGCACATTTTTTACCCCCGGCCCCGGTGATCCTTATGGGATTGGCCCCGATGTGCTCTCAGCTTATTGTTGGGGTGGTGGCGTCATGAACCGCGGCCTCGGCACGCACAGCCACTCGTTTCCCGGCGGCAACGACGGCATCGCGCGTCACATGGTGAAAACTCTTGTCCCTGATGCCTTGCCCGGTGCGCGCACACTCGCCAAGGTCTGCTTAGGCCGCATCAACTTCGCCGCCCTTGACCGGCCGGGGCAGCCCACGCGTATCCGCATCGGTTCCACCGTCGTGGGCATAAAGCACGAAGGGGATGCCGCAAACTCCGCATTCGTCTCTGTCACCTATGCCCGCAGCGGCAAGCTTTACCGATTGAAAGCCCGCGCAGTGGTGATGGCTGGTGGCAGTTGGACCACCCGGCACATCGTGCTCGATTTACCTGCGGCGCATCGCGAAGCATATAGTCAGTTTTACCGCTCGCCCTGTATGATCGCCAACATCGCCCTGCGCAAATGGCGTTTCCTTTACAAGCTGGGAATCTCCGGCGGATATTGGTTCGAGGGCTTGGGATGCTTCGCCGCCATCCGCAAGCAACCCACCTTCTCGACGCCGGTGAAAACCATCGGTCCGGATTCGCCTGTGGTGCTGACCTTGAAGGTGCTGTTTTGCCGCCCCGGCCTGTCCATCCAGGAACAGGGCGCCCGCGGCCGCGCCGGGATTCTGAACACCTCATTTCGTCAATACGAGATTCAAATACGCGAGCAGTTGACTGAGATGTTCGGAGCGTCGGGCTTCGATGCTCGGCGCGATATAGCCGGCATTGTCCTCAACCGCTGGGGCCATGCCTACGGTAGCCCGCAACCCGGCTTTTTCTTCGGCCGGGATGGCCAACCTGCGCCGCGCGACATTCTGCGCCAATCCAGCTTCGGCCGTATTGCGTTTGCGAACACAGACCTCTCCGGCGATCCCAACCATCAGACTGCAGTCACCGAAGCCGAGCGGGCTGCCGGACAGCTTTTGGATGGAGCGCTGCGCGCCTGACGCAGCCCGTGTAAGCATGCCTCGCCCTGCTCCTGCCAAGATGACTGAGACAGCCCACTAGTTGCGTAGATTCCAGAACGGTCCCGTTAGACCGAGGTTCGCCAGAAGAGCCTCTGTTTCGTCCAGCGTCGCCCGGCGCCAGTCGGGGTCCATCTTGTTCGGGTACCAGGCGTTGGCCAGGCGCCACGCCTGATCGATGGTCAATGTCGCCCCTCGCGGCTGGTTCCACTGCCTGCGCCAATTCTCAATGTGCTCTTCCGCCCGGAAGAGCAACATCGTCTTTCAGGTGAAAACGATGTTTTCCCACCAGCGCTTCGCAGGGATCGCGAAATGGATCACTCCAGCCGGCAGTATCGCGCCGCCACGGTGCTGAATCGTCATCGCTTCGCCACAGCACGCGCAAGAAGTATCCAATACGGAGTCGCTCCCAAGCATGGCCATGATCCCCAGGCCGTCCCAGACGCACGAACCGAACAACGACCGCTCCAGCGTGCGCACGCGAAAAGGCGTCGGCACCGCACAAAGTGGATTGGCCATCAGCACCTCGCGGCTCTCCGGTTGCAATACGATCGCTTTTCCCTGAGCTAAGCGTTCCAGTGCTCCACGAACTTCGTCGGCCGGGCGCTGCATCTGCGTTGGAAGTCTTTCGGCCGTGGGAGGCGAACTGGTACGCACGAATTCCTCATACAGCGCCAGACGAACAGCGGTATCGAAGTCGATGGACATTGCGGTGGTCCTCGCGATAGCAACATTATGCGTTAAACTCTGCGGGGTCGGTATTCGGCGAGGACCAATGCAGAAGCGGACCGGCGGCTGCGCCCAGTCCGCCGGCCTCCTTGGAGCGTTGTCGGTTATCGCGCAGTGGCGATTCGGTTCGCCGGCCGCTAGTTAGTCCCGGGCAGCACCGGCGTGCCTTCCAACTGCACGGATTCCAGACTATTGGGATTCAGTCCCAGCAATTGCAGGATGGTTGGCGCGATCTGAGCCGTTTGCACGGGTGTCTGAATCGTTTTCGCCCCAATGTGGGGACTCGATACTAACAGAATCACGTTCGTGTCGTCGTGCGAGAATCCGCCGTGCTCGGACAACTTCTTGCTGCTGGATGTGTACACAACGCCGAAGTTCGGTGTAACCACAATGTCGGGTGTGCGTGGATCACCGGTGGGCGGCAAGCCGGGTAGATTGAACATCGTCCCAATGGCGGAGCCGAAAAAGATTTCGCCGATGCCGGCAGTCGTCAGATTCGACTCGAGCGTCGCCACCGCGCTTGCCGTCTGGCTGGAGTTCGCGAGCCACAAAAGCGAAACGTCGTCTTCGGTTGGACCCACGCCGGTCGCGTTAGCCGGTGACTCTGAGAACGGAAGCAAGGCGGCCAGAATCGTGGCCGGCGAAGAGCCGTTCGTGCCGCTCGGCCCGGGTATCGGTAAGTATTTGTTGGGGTCGATCGGTGACTGCCCGTGCTTGGCGCTGATGATGATCACGGTCGATTGCAGCAGCCCTCGTTTTTCCAGTTCCGAGACCATCGCTCCGATGGATGCGTCCACGAACTGAATCTCGCTCAGCAGGAAGCTGGTCGGCGTCCCCATTGAATCCACATACCCGCCGGTACCAACGCTCTTCTCGATGAGTTTTTGGCCCACGCTGACCGCCTGAAAGTTCATGCCGAATATATTCGGCACTGGCGCTCGGGATTGGCCCAGGTGCGTCTTCCCGTCGATCTCGTTGAGAATTGCATTCACCTTCAGCGTGTCATAGCACTGAATGTTCTGGAAGCTGTCCGTCCAGGCTCCGGTTTGTGAAGGATCCGGAATCGTGCTGCATTGCAGCCCCGTCGGCGTGGTCACACCCGGCAGGTTCACTACTGTGGAATTGATTTCCGGCGCGTAGTAATCATCCAGGTTCGAACCCGTGCCTGGACCCGCTACCGCGGAATACGAGGGATGCTTGTCGGACCATGCGGTGTACCCGCCTGACTGGTGAATCACACCAAAGATCGTGTTGGTGCGCACGAAGTTCCACGGATAAACGGGCTGGCAGTTGATATCGCGCTCCAGGCGGGATGCATCGATCGACTTGATGCCGCCGTCCGTCAGGCTGGCCCCCGGCGCGCCGCCGTTGAGCAGGCTCTGGTTGATGTCGATTCCTTCGTCGAACTCGGTCGTCGTGCCCGGCGGCGTAGCCCCTGGCTGGCATGCGGCTCCAGCCAGGCCGTTGCCCGTCGTCACCGCCGGCGGATTCAGCGAACGATCATATGCCACGTCATAGAATGCCCCAACCGTCCTGGGCGAGCCTCCCGTCATGAGCGCCATCAGCCCCGGAAATGAATCCGAGGGTTTCGAGGTTGAAGCATTTGTGTAAGTGATGCCGTTGACTCCTAACTGCGCCAGGTTCGGGCAGTAGGGAGCACCATTGTTCACGCCGGGTACGCCGGTAGCACAGTTGAGAAAGTCCAGTGCATGCATCCCATCAACACTGATCAACAGTACGTGATTCATGTTGTTTGGACTACCGAAATTCTGTTGGGCATGCGCTGCCGGAAAAATTGCGGAAGCGGTTAGAAGCGTAAAGGTAACAAAATGTCTGATCCTTGCCACTAGTCATTCCTCCTGGCACAACCTAGCAGCCCTTTGTTACAAGTTGATTGTCGAACGGACCGCACCGTGAGGATTGATACGCATCTGGAGACAACTCCCGCGAAATTTTGTACTCATCCATGCCGTGCCTCGACCGTCATCAAGACGTAGCCAAGTCTTCACCGAGCGGTAACGCTTAGTTCTGCGACGCAATGCTAGCATTCACGGGGAGGACTCATATGAAGAGCGGTGCGTTTTCGCTGGCTGCGGTAGTAGTCCTGCTGACGTCAACATCGTCGGCGCAGGGATTGCCTGGGAATGCGATGGGTTCAGAAAAGATCAAACACGTACTGTTGCTGAGCATTGACGGCATGCATGCGGTGGACTTTTATAACTGCGCACATGGACTCGTAGGAGTGAACAACGCAGGCCCGTACTGTCC
>JASHOO010000766.1 GCA_030041035.1 Bryobacteraceae bacterium
GAAAGTTGCCCAAAGCCATTCGGGAAAGGCATTGGTTTTGTGAACGATGTGCAGCCCTACCAACCCCACGGTGACGGGACCAGCGCAGGTTTGTTCCAGGCCGGATGCGGCTGGAGTGAAGAGAAAGGCGCGGGCTGTATGATAGCGTCCGTGGTTGATCTCGGCTGACGACAGAATCTTCCATGCGACCTTAATGAATGTAGCGCCAGGAATATTACCATTCTGCACGGGGAAATGGATCGTCTTCCCCTGTACATTCGCAGCCAAATAAAATCGATTAGAGTTGATGTAGTTAAACGCCTCGTAATCCACAAGGATTTCGTAGCGTGCGAAATAGCCGTTTTGATCGATTAGGGGAGCGGCAAAGGCCTGCGCGACCCCAGGCATAAGATCGAATTTCGAGAGTGACGACAGTATTCGAGGCGGCGGTGAACCCGGTGGCAAATTGGCCCGCAGCGGCCCGCATGCCGCAGGCAGCCATGCATTCTGATTCCACGCTACAAATGAATCACCCCCTGCCGCTTGCGGTGGCGGATTGTTTTGCCAAAACAGGTACCAGTTGGGCTGGAACTGCTCCCAGACGACTGGAGAACTGTCGCCTGCTTGCCCGATCAGTTTCGAACTGTCGGGCAGTCCCCGAGTGCGGGCCGTCGCGCTAGTGGTATCAACCGGCAGCGCGGGCCAGTTCAGCGAAAGGAAATCCTGCCAGGCGAATTGCAGAAACCCACACGTGCCTGGACCATTGGTATTGATCTCCAGTGGACGTTGCCCCCGCAGACTACTTGGTGGGGTATTGGGTTCACAGGTCTGGGCTAGGAGCGGTGGAAGGGTCCAGGCGAGAAATGCAAGGAGTCGAATCACTCGTTTCGCCACAGAAGGACCACCGGCTCCTGAAACGTCTTTTGATGAGGTTGACACGTTGTTTCCCATTGTTCCACTGACCTTAGCGTAAAGCCGCTGTCCAAAGGGACACATAGGTGTTATTGGCGGTGAAACTATCGGTTCTGTTCAACATCGGCAAAAACGGACATTTTTCCGCCGGCGACAAGTTCTATATTGAGCGACCAGACTTAGCCCTAAAAGGGACGAGCGGCCTGAGCATACAATGAGGGTCGAAAAGCACTTTCCTGCCCGACAAAATCCCGCAGGCGTTGCATGATCGGATTTAGCAAAAAGACAAGCTGATGCTATTGAGCCCGAATGTCCCTTTCCAACTCTTAAATCCGCTTTTCATAACGTGGTCCAGCGAGCCGCGAACCCGCAGGGCGATCTGTAAATAGGCGTGGTCTTGATCGGCGTGAGTGGTTCGTAATGTCTATCTAGCATTAAGTCGCCTGCGAAGGGACCACATCATGACGCGTTCTCGGTGCTAAGGGAGGGCCAGTGACGATGGTGGATGCAAAAGGCTTCTGGCTAGCCATCGCTTTTGCTTTTCTGGCCGCCGGACAAATAAAAGCAGGGCGGGGCGGCACAAAGGCGGCATCCCCGACGCCCACAATGGCACTCGCAGTTGACCATCTTTCGGGTTCGCCGGACTTTGTTGTAGACAATGCTGGAGGCAATACAGTGGCCGTCGTTCGGATCTGCAACCCCAGCGACAAGGACGTTCCCCTCGATCTGAGTCTCAGCGACTTTCAGGCGGAGAACGGGGGCCGGCTAGGTACCGATGCAACCATCCAGCCAACTCAAACCAGTATAAAGGCAAAGGTAGGAGATAAGCTGACATGTGTCATAGAGAAGATCACAGTAAACAAGCTGTGGTTTGTAGGCTCCTCGTCCGCTCAGTTGCTAAACGGCAAAGATGCCATCGCATCAATGACAGCCAATCGCGCGAGGGCACCATTTGGTGTTAAGCTCGACGGAGCTGACAAGCCCGAGATCCACTTTGTCCGCTCTAGCAAGCTCTTCAGTCAAGGCTCAACCCAAATCGAATTGCGCAATGATGATACGGTTCCCTACCATTTCCGGCTCCAGCTGAAAATTGACGGGCGCAAGTGCGATACCGCCCCGGCACTGCAAGCTATGGACATAGGAGCTTCGAGCGGTCTGGCCGCGGCTGTAGTCTGCGATTTAAGCCTCTTCGATTTTCTGCGTACTGGGCTGCTCAAACCGGACTCACGCGCGGGCACAGCGATTATCGAATTCCTGCCCTACGACGGTCGACCGGTGCTCGCCACGAAGCACCAACTGTTCGGCGCGTCCCTATTCTGGTTCCCCGAGTATTACGAAACCATTGCTAATGTGTTCGCTTCGGTCGTCATCCTGGTGTTGGGTGCACTCACTGCCGTCGTCGTCACCCTCGCCCTGCCTAACTGGTTGCGTAAAGGAAATATCAGGAATCGGCTATTGCGTGTTCGCACCGCCCTTAACGCCATTCATCCGGCGCCGATCGCCGAACAAACTCGCCTTCTGCTTATCCTGGAGCGGAGCCGGTTGGAGGGGCTTCGCCGGAACTGCAGCGTTTGGAGTCTCGACGCCAATGCAACGCTGACACAAGTTGAACAATCGGCAGCGGCGCTAGAACGAAATACCGCTGTAGTGAAACGGTTATGCCGGGTGCTAATGTCGGCCGAAGATCCGACCAGCCTTCAGTATCCGCCCAGCGTCGTGAGGCGAGTGCGTCTAAGCTGTCGCGACGCATTCGCTCTCCTACAGCTCATGCCTCTTTCAGACGCCGACGTAGCTGCCGTTGAGCAATCGACGCGGGACGCGGAAAAGCTGCTCGCGTCCGACGGACAGGTCCTCGATTGGCTGGAGACTCAGATCCGAAGTGTCGAACAGGCCATTCAAAACCTCCTCTGCGAGCCTGGCCCACCTAAGGCAATCAAGAGGATATTGCCACCTCGCTGGGATCGCCTGCAATCCATGAACGGAGTTGCGCTCACGGACGTCGAGTCGTGGGACAGCATGCCACTGTTCCCTGGACAGTATGTGCTACGGGACCGGCGTGCATCAATACTCTCGTTGTTCCTGCGAGCAATCACGCTGGACGCGATTGTGCCACTTGATACTCCACCCGAGCGGAAACAGATCTTCGACGAGTTCGTTCGAAGGTGTGCGCCGCCGGCAGATCTTGTGGCCCTGGAAGAATTGGTTACCGAGTTGGAGCAGGCTTGTTATGAATCGAACGTTGTAAAAGGAATCAAGGACAGTCCGGTAGTCATCGTGCCACAAGGCGACGTCCTTTCTTTTTCGCCGATATGCCTCCAAATTCTGCTTCCGAACGAGCCGAAACTCAATAGCGCAGCGGCACGGTCCAGAATCGGTGTACAGTGGAACTTTGATGATGGCACCAACGGGGGAACGGACTGGAATGTCTGGCACTACTTCACTAACCGAAAAACTCCGTTTCAAATCACTGCCACGTTTTCAGGCTCTGATGGCAAGCCTGTTCGCGACCTTAACGACAACCCCGTCCACGTCACAGCGACAATTTCCGCTCAGAACATCCCCGACAAGTTTCGTCACCGCGACAAACGCTTGGAGGTAATTCGGTTCATGTTGGTATTGCTAACGGCGACATTTGCCATTCAAGCGGCCCGGCAACTACTGCCAACAGCGGATGTTTTCTCCGCCATCATCGGCATCTTCGCACTGGGCTTCGGCGCTACGACCGTAAAGAGTTTGCTGCCCTCGGCATCTTGCCCCGCGGTTTAGTCGCGAGCGTGTGCGCCGAGGAAATACTCAGAGGCCCACGAATCTTGGAAGAGTAGGAGACGTACTGGTAATACTTGGAACGTGCCAAAACACAATTCACATCCGGGCCACCGGACAGACAAAATGACATTGTGCTCTCCGACGCTGTCCGATGCGCAGACCATCGCATCCTTTAAATGATTGAAAAGACGAGGCACCCATTGGGATTGTACTACGAATTTAAAGTTTGAGACCTGATTTATCGCATAGGGCGCGGACTTAGGCTGAACCACAATCCTTACCCCAAATAATCGTTAGCAGAGCCTCCTTAAAGACCTTAAATGGTTGCCGGCAACGTCTCTGAAATACAGCCGCTGAGTTTTTTTACTTCAATAATTTCAGACCTTAATACCCCTTGTAAACGCGGAGAAATCGAGGTAGTATGGGGTGGATTTTTTCAGGGTGACAGTTTGTATCTCGACCGTCTTAACTGGGGTCGAGAGAGGCAGGTATCTGTAGGCGTCCACACTTCCTGGGAGCCTGGGTTTTACTGGAGGACTCGGGAGAGTGGAATTTTGAGGTGATTTATGCCCAAAATTACAATTAAAGACTTTACGGGATCGTCTGGTTTAGATCTAGCCGACAATGGCCCTCTGAGCGATCAGAAATTAGACAGTTTGCAGACGGCGCGGGCGATCGTGGCGGACCTGCCAAAACCGGTGACGGACCCAACCTTCGGCCATGCGAAGTTTGCGGCTACGTTCGAGAAACCTACAATCCCCTTCGAGGGCAATACTGTCGATATCAAGGGCAACGTTAATTCACTATTGTCCATCTCCCGAGCGGCGGATTCGCCGCTGTTTGGGAGAGACGACTTCGATGCGATCGAAATCCAGAAAAACGAGTGTTGGGTTGGAGTCGAGCTCGACACGCTGCTCGATGCGAGCGTGGCAGTGCCGCTGCCCCAGGGATTTGGGCTGAAGTTCGAGGCGTCGACCACCTCGGCCTTCTCGACCTACAAGCTCATCCCAGATGCGGACGCTCCGCGCACGACTTTGCAGCAGGGCCTCTCTGAGGCGCTCAGCGTGTTCGAGATCATCGACAACCCCCTGCAGGCGATGAACATCCCTTCGGGTGTAATCTGCATGGGCGATCTCTCGGGAACGCTGACGGTGGGCGGGTCGTGGTCACTCCCGCTCGGAGTAAATCAACTGAGT
>JASHOO010000767.1 GCA_030041035.1 Bryobacteraceae bacterium
CCGCGCAGATTCCGATGAACGCGGCATAAGCCAACTGCACATGCACCGGCGTGTACCCGCGCGTGTAAGGCGCCAGTATCCCGATCGCCATCGCTGCGCCCAGACCCACCGCGAACATCACTACGCCCGCCATCGCGAGCTTCGGATGCTCTCTCCTTAGTTGCCGGAAAAAAACGATCGCGGCGGGCGCCAGCAGAGCTGCCGATGCCGCTGTACCAGCCGCCGCCGCGCCATAGCCCTGCGGATTATCGTCCGGAGACTCTAGATCGGAGAGGATGGCCGCTTTCACGTCGAACGGCCTCGCGCGGTAAAAAATCACCCCCGAAATCGCGAAGCCTCCGGACAAAACCAGATAGGCGGCGGGAAGGATGACGCGGCGCACAAAGCGGGGCGCAAGGTCCGGCACTCCCTCGAATCATAAACGAAACCCCGCTGCCGGCGCGAAGCGACCCTTCCGAGCCGCGGCTCCATAAGGGAGCAGTCAATCCAGCTCACGTCTTTCTGCCTCGCTCGCTAACCTTTCCCCGCGATCGCGCATCTAAGTTCTTGTGGTTTGACATTCCTCGGGCTGCCGGGATACACTGATGAACCCATTTCCCTGCGTTTCCATACTTTTTTGTGAAACTTTCCTGGGGTGGAAATCGTCATAGTGATCTCGATGGTAGTTTTCGCCGGAGCTCGAGCGGCGGATTTTTAAGGGTTGAGTAATGCAGAAGACGATGAACAAAAACGGAGCCAAGACACAATTCGAACAATATCAGAAGGCTCTTGAAGCAAAGGCCGAAGATCTGCGCCGCAGCATGTCGGCGCAGAAAGTGGCGCAGGTTGTCTCGCGGCTGGACGTTCCTTCCGATGAAGGAGATTTGAGCCAGCAAAGCCACGAAGAGTGGATCTTTCTGAATCGCAACACGCTCGACCTCAAGTTGCTGCGCGAAGTGGAAGCTGCCCTTCGTCGGATACAGCATGCGACCTATGGCGTCTGCGCTGCCTGCGAAGAGCCTATCTCGGCCAAGCGCCTTGCCGCAGTTCCGTGGGCCAAGTTCTGCGTGCAGTGCCAGGAGCGAATCGGCGCCCAATCCGCCGAACACGATAGCGACGATTTCGACGTCGAACGGTAGATAACGCACGGAGGCGTGGCGTCCGCCACGTCCCGTTACCCCTAATCCCGTCCAAGTGGCTCCCTTTTGCATGGTTTGCGGGCACGGATGGGTGTACAATGAGTAGCCGGTGCACCTCAGCTTTGGGGTGACCTTCCCGAATCCTATGGGAGACACTATGGAAAAACCGGCGCAAAACATTCAAGACAGCTTTCTAAACAACGCGCGCAAGGATAAAACTGCCATTACGCTCTACCTGCTCAGCGGCGTGAAGCTTTCCGGCCGCATCAAGAGCTTCGACAAGTATTCGTTGATTCTCGAGACCAATAATCAGGAGCAGCTGATCTTCAAACACGCGATTTCAACCGTCGTCATTATGAAAGCAGGTCACGCGTTCGCCGGGGCCAATCAGGCGGCGCATAGCGCGGCCGCCGCGGCTCCTCGTGCGGCCGATGCCGCCCATTCGGACTCGTCAGAAAGTTGACCATCGCTGAACGTCCTCCTGCCCGTGTCGGCGCATGCGAGCGGGCGATACTCGCCGGCGTCGAATGGAAGAGCCGCCGATCCGCTTCGCCGTCCAATCCGCGCGTCGATGCCGAAGAATCCCTCGAAGAACTCCGCGAGCTGGCGGAAAGCGCTGGCGCCATCGTCGTAGACTCCGTTCTCCAGATTCGCGATGCTCCTGAAGCCGCTACTCTGATAGGCTCGGGAAAGGTGCGCGAGCTGGCTGCGCTGGCCGCCTCCACCCGCGCCGACCTGCTGCTGTTTGATCACGACCTGAGCCCCACGCAGCAGCGCAACCTCGAACGCGATCTCGGCGTCAAAGTCCTCGATCGCACCCAGCTGATTCTCGATATCTTCGCCCGCCGCGCCCGCACCCGCGAGGGCCGCATGCAGGTCGAACTGGCCCAGCTCACCTACCTGCTTCCCCGCCTGGCCGGCCATGGCGCCGCCATGTCCCGTCTAGGCGGCGGCATCGGCACACGCGGGCCCGGCGAAACCAAGCTCGAAACCGATCGCCGCCGCATCGCCGTCCGCATCAAAAACATCGAGCGGGAGCTCGAGGGCGTCCGCGGCACCCGCACCGTTCACCGCCGCCAGCGCGGGGCCGTGCCACTCCCCACCCTCGCTCTGGTCGGTTATACCAATGCCGGCAAGTCTACTCTTTTCAACCGCCTCACCAGCGCCGGAGTACTCGCCGACGCCCGCATGTTCGCCACCCTCGACCCTACTGTGCGCGGCGCCACGCTTCCCTCGCGCCGGCGCGTACTGCTGAGCGATACCGTCGGCTTCATCCGCCGCTTACCCACCACGCTGGTGAAAGCCTTTCGCGCCACGCTCGAAGAAGTCACCGAAGCCACTTTGATTCTGCATGTTGTCGATATCTCATCGCCTCACGCCGCTGAGCACGCCGCGCACGTGTTGGCGGTTCTGGGCGAAATCGGCGCCGGCCGTATCCCCCAACTGCTGGTATTGAATAAAGCCGACCGCCTGCCCCCCGGCGAGCCCGATCCAGGCCGCGAGATCTCCAGCCGCGTGAATGCCCCATCTGTTGTGATTTCAGCCCTCACCGGCGCCGGAGTCGATGGCCTGCTCCAGAAAATCGATCAAGTTCTGCCCTTTGACCCCGTCACGCGCGCACAATTCCGCTTTCCCTTATCTGAAGGAGCCAACATAGCGCTGGTGCATGAAATGGGCCGCGTAGTAGAAATCCACTACACCGGGGACTCGTGTAGCCTTGCGGCCGATGTTCCCGAGTCCTTGCGGTTGCGGCTGGCAGAATTCGTATTATAGTGAGTTGGGCGCCCGATGAACCTGCCGAATTCGTTGACCATTGCCCGCATCTTCTTCGTGCCGCTGCTGGTTGCAGCGCTGGTGGAGGAAAATGTTACGGTCCACGTTTTCGGCGTGACCGTCACCAACGAGTGGCTGGCGCTGGCGATTTTCCTGATTGCCGCCGCCACTGACCTGCTGGATGGCTACCTGGCGCGTAAGTGGGGCCAAGTCACTACGATAGGCACGCTGCTCGATCCCATTGCCGACAAGCTGCTCGTCTCCGCCGCATTGATTTCATTGGTCCAGGTCCACGCCGTGCCCGGCTGGATGGTTATCCTGATCGTGGGCCGCGAGTTTGCCATTTCCGGACTGCGCAGCATCGCCGCCGCCGAGGGCTACACCATCAGGGCCAGCGACTTGGGCAAAACCAAAATGGTGGCCCAGGTTACGGCAATCTCTTTTCTGCTCATCAGCATCCATCATCCGACCCTGGTCGAACCAGCTTACTGGATGATGTGGGTGGTGGTGGTTTTCGCTATGGCCTCGGCCGTCGCCTATTTCCGCAAGTTCTGGCGCAAAGTCGATGTGCGGATCAAAACGCGCCGCAGACGGGAGCTTTTGCGCCAGGAGCGGCGCCGCAAACTGGCCATGCTGCGTCAGGGCCGGTCAGTGGCCGAGACCGGTTCGGTGGGCGCTGTCGAATCCTCGGACGTGCGCGGCGTGCGCGGCACCACCTGAGCGCCTGACGGCGTCAACACCAGCAGCCGGATCTCGCCCTTCGCTCCCAACGGGCCGACCGGTTTGCCGTTCAGCGCAAGATCCAGGCCTCCGGCGTTCCCCACCAGCACGGTCATCTTTTGCGCGGCATTGAACTCCCGGGTTTGCTGCCCCGCCAGCGTACCGGAGAAAATGTGAGTTCCGTCGGTTCGGACTGAAACCCAAACCGGCTCCTTCGCCGTGAAGGCCGCCCTTACGGCGGAAGCGTCGTGTGCCGTGGCCGCCGCGGCGGCGGGAACGATAGTTACCGGCTTGGGCGCAAGTGTCTCCGGCACGCGGATCGCTCCGGACTCGGAAACTTCCGCGGGCCGATATTCCGGCTTCGGGGTTTCGGCGGGCTGTGCCACCGGCTGAGGTCTCGGCACGGGCGCGACGGCCGCCATCTCACGCGGAGGCGGGCTTCGCCGGGCTCGCTGCCACAGGCTGTAAATCCCGGAACATAGCAGGATCACTACCACCAGGCCCACGAATGCCGACCACGAGTTGCCGGGACCCAGCCGGTCGCTCAAAACTGCGATCGGCGTCACACGCGACACATGAAAAGGAGCGGGGCCGGGCTCCGGCTCCACTTGAACCGGCTCTTCGAATTGCTGCCGGAAAGAGCTCAGGATCTCGTCCTCTTCGAGCCGGAGCATCTGAGCGTACTGGCGGACGAAATTGCGGGCAATCACGCCGCCGGGCAAGCGGTCAAACTGGTCGGCTTCAATCGCTTCCAGTAAGTGCAGGGAGATTTTGGTCTCTGCGGCCACTTGATCGAGGCTCCAACTGCGGCGGAGACGTTCACGACGGAGCGTTTCGCCGATTGAGGTCATACCAGCTTGCTACAAGCCCCTCTCTCGTTATAATACTACAGTTGCAGTTTCATCCCTCCTTGCAGCCGCGCGGGTTTCGAGCATCATGTACGGCAAAAAAGCAGTCTTTACGCTGGCGATCGCGGTGATGGCGCGTGCCGCCGATTTCAACGGCGCCGAGGCGCTGGCTTTTACCCGGCGCCTGGTGGCTTTCGGTCCCCGGCCGTCCGGTTCCGACGCCATCCACAAGACGCAGGCCTACATCATCGCTGAGTTGAAAGCGATGGGCTGCCAGGTGATACAGGATGACTTCACCGGCTCCACTCCGCTCGGCCCCACGGCCATGAAAAACATCATCGCGCGTTTTCCCGGCAAGTCGGGCAGGATGGTCGCGATCACCGGACACTACGACACCAAGTCGATGCCCGGCACGTATTTCGTCGGCGCCAATGACGGCGGTTCTTCGGCCGGCTTCCTGTTGGAGATGGCGAAGGTGCTGACGCATGCGGCGCACCAGGACGAGATTGTGCTGGTCTGGTTTGATGGCGAGGAAGCCGTGGCCCAATGGTCGGACTATGACAGCCTCTACGGCAGCCGGCACCTGGCCGAGAAGTGGGCCGCCGACGGCACCCTGGCGCGCATTACCGCGCTGATCAACGTGGACATGATCGGCGACCGGGACCTGGACATTCTGAAAGATATGAATTCCTCGGAGCCTTTGCGCGAGCTCGTCTGGCGCGTGGCCGACCGCCTGGGGTACGGCAAGCATTTTCTGCGCTACGAAGGCTCGGTGGAGGACGACCACATCCCGTTTCTGCGGCGCGGCGTCAACGCCGTGGACCTGATCGATCTGGATTACGGCCCGCACAATTCGTTTTGGCACACCGACCAGGACACCGTCGATAAAATCAGTGCGGAGAGCTTGCAGATTGTTGGGCGGGTGGTGGTGGAAACCCTGAAGGAGCTGGAGCGCGATGACGGGACCGCTGGACGGGATCATCATCGCGGATAAGCCGGCCGGCTGGACCTCGCATGACGCGGTGAACAAGCTGCGGCGTCTCGCCGATACGTGCAAGGTGGGGCATTTGGGCACGCTCGATCCCATGGCGACCGGGGTTTTGCCGCTGGTGATCGGGCGCGCCACGCGCCTGGCGCAATTTTATACGCGCAGCGACAAGGTCTACGACGCGCGCGTGCGCTTCGGCTACTCCACCGACACCTATGATGCCGAGGGTACGGCCACCTCCACGCCCTGTGACCCGGCGCTGAACGCTGAAGAGCTGGAACGGCATCTGGCTGCGTTCCGCGGCGAGTTTCTGCTGCGGCCGCCGCCGGTATCGGCCAAGAAAATTCGTGGCGTTCCCGCGTACCGGCTGGCCCGCCAGAATGTCGATGTGGAACTGAAACCGGTTCCCGTCGAGGTGCACGAACTGAAGCTGGTGGAAATCGAAGGCGCGGAGGCGCATCTGGTGGCGCACTGCTCGGCGGGAACCTATTTGCGGTCGATTGCGCACGAACTCGGCCAGACCCTGCGCTGCGGCGCGCATCTATCGGCCTTGCGGCGCGTCCGCTCGGGCGATTTCTCCATCGAGCAGGCGCGGACCATGACCGAGCTCGAAGCGCTGGCCGCCGAAGACCGGCTGGCGGAAGCGCTCATTCGCGCGGGCGATCTGCTGCCGGAGTTTCCGGCAGTGGTGGTGGACCCGGCAACCGCGGGACAGATCCGCCAGGGGCGTGATTTTCAGGTGTCGCCGTTTCGCGTGGTGCAGGGAGCGCGATATGTGAAGGCGGTATCGGGCGACGGCGACCTGCTGGCCATCGGCGAGGCCAAGCTGCCGAACATTTATCATCCGGTAGTGGTGCTGTGAGGCGACAGGTTATACTTAGGGCCCACGGGAGGTGGCCGTGTGCCACAAAATCGAAGTGGGTCCAATGAGCGAGGTCGTGTGGAGCGTCTTCTGACCGAGTTGCAGAAGACGAGCTACAGACCGTTCCCGGAGCCCCGCAAGCGCCTTGAGGCCCCGACGCGGAGGGGCGTCTACATCATCTACAGCCCGGAAGGCAAGGTTGTGCACGTTGGCGGCACTCCTTACGCCAGGAGGGGGCTGCGCCAGCGGTTGCGAAATCATCTTGCCGGTAAGTCGTCCTTTGTGAAAAAGTTCCCAAAGCTCAAGCGAAAGGGTTCGAAGCTCAGACGTGGTTACGGGTTCCGGTGTTTGGTGGTTGCGGATCCTCGCCTGCGTGCGCTTCTGGAGTGTTTGGCAATAGGGCGGCTTTGTCCTGAGCACATCGGACAAGGTCGCGAGGAGTAGCCGGCGCTCGATCGGAGGCTCCCGAACATTTATCAGCCGTAGTCTTTTGGGAGGAAACATGTCAGATGAATCCGGCGTTGCTGAGGCCGATCAGCACCTTCTCGACATCGCGGCTCAAGCCGATCCGGCCGAGTGTATCCGTCTGGGCCTGCGAGACGTGAAGGAGGGTCGGGTGCGGCCCGCGAAGGAGTTTTTCGACGAGTTCGAAGCCCGGCACGGGATATCGCGTTAACGTTACAATTCCGCGCGCAACGATAAATTTACACAAGTTGTTAACTTCTCGCGTGCGAGCGCAGTGATATCCTGACCCGTAGGAGTTCGCCAATGCGCCGGAACCTCTTGGGTGTTCTCGCGGTAACGGCTGTTTGCTGCGGGTGTCTTGCGGCGCAAAGTGCGCCGGCTGATGACGAAAACGAGATCGACTCGCAGCCTTCGAGGGTGTTTCGCACCACGGTTCGGGATGCGTTGAATCGCGAGGATTTCGCACAACTCGAAAGCATCGCGGCCACTGTGCGCACCGACAAATCACGCTTCGCGGGCGGCGTGTGGAAGTTGAATACTTTTTATCTGGTCGCCCAGGGGCCGGGTTCGCTGACCGCGAGCGACAGTGTGTGGCGTGCGCATATCGCCCGGCTGCAACGGTGGGTTGCGGCTTACCCGGAATCCGGTACGCCGCGAATCGCGCTGGCGCAATCTTATATGAGGTACGCATGGAAAGCGCGCGGCCAGGGCTATGCGAACACGGTGACGAACGATGGCTGGCGCCAGTTCAACGAGCGCGTTCAGCAGGCGCGGGCTACGCTCGAAGAGGCGAAAGCGTTAGCCGCGGCTGACCCGCAATGGTACCGCGACATGCAGAGCCTGGCTCTGACGCAGGGATGGCCGCGCGAGCAGGAGGATCAACTGCTCGAATCGGCCATTGCGGTGGAGCCGAACTATTACTACTTCTACGTCACGCACGCGACGTATCTTCTGCCGCGGTGGTATGGAAAACAGGGCGAGTCGGAGGCGTTCGCGGCATCCATTGCGGATCGCGTCGGCGGCCAGAGCGGCAGCGTCATTTACTTCCGCCTGGCCGAGGCGATGGACTGCTGCGGAGCCAAGGACCTTTTGCCGGCGCTTTCCTGGGACCGGATCAAGGAAGGCTTCACCGCGGTGGAAGGCCTTTACGGCAGCATCAACTACCAGCGGAACATGATGGCCTACCTGGCCGTGCGCAATCACGATACCGAATTCGCCAACCAGATGTTCGCCCGCATCGGCGACGACTGGAGCCAGAGCATCTGGAGAACGAAGGCCAATTTCGACAGCCGGACCGTGGTGGCGCTCAAAAACGCCGAGTAGTTACGTTCCGATTTTCCGTAGAAAATCGAAATCGCAGCCGAGATTGGCTTGCGTGACGTGCTCCAGGAACAGCCGTCCGTAGCCGCGGTCGTATTGCGGAGCGGGTGCGCGGAACTGGGCCAGGCGCCGGGAGATCTCGTCGGCCGGCACGCGCAGCTCGATGCGGCGGGCGCGGACGTCCAGCTCGATTTCGTCGCCGGTTTGAACGGCGCTCAGCGGGCCTCCCACAGCGGATTCGGGCGCTACGTGCAGCGCCACGGTGCCGAAGCTCGTGCCGCTCATGCGCGCGTCGCTGATGCGCACCATGTCGTCGATACCGCGATTCAGCAGCGCGCGCGGCATGGGGATGTGGCCCCACTCGGGAAATCCGGGCGCTCCTTTCGGGCCGCAGTTCTTCATGACCAGCACGGAGTTCGCGTCCACCGGCAAATCTTCGCGATCGATTTCGTCGCGCATCTGTTGATAATTCTCGAACACGTAGGCGCGGCCGCGGTGTTGCAACAGGCGCGGTGATGCCGCCGTCTGCTTGAGGACTGCGCCATCGGGAGCCAGGTTGCCGTAGAGGATGGCGGTGCCGCCTTCAGCGTGGAGCGGCTCGGCAATGGTGCGGATTACTTCGCGGCGATAGCATTCGGCGCGCTCCACGTTTTCTCGAATGGTTTTGCCGGTGACGGTGAGGGCATCGCCGTGCAAGAGATCGAGGATCTCCTTCATCACAACGGGCAGGCCGCCGGCGTAGTAGAAATCTTCCATCAGGAATTCGCCGGAGGGTTTCACGTTCACGATCCACGGAGTGCGGCGTGAGATGGCATCGAAATCGTTGAGCTCGAGCCGAATGCCGAGACGGCCGGCGATGGCGACCAGGTGCACGACGGCGTTGGTTGAGCCGCCGATGGCCATATCGACCGCCATGGCGTTCTCGAACGCCTGGCGCGTCATAATTTGCGAAGGGCGAACGTCTTCTAAAACCAGCTCCACGGCGCGCCGGCCGCTCAGTTCGGCGATGGCAAGGCGGCGCGAATCGGGCGCGGGAATATTGGCGCAGCCGGTGAGCGTCATGCCCAGCGCTTCGGCGATGCTGGTCATGGTGGACGCGGTGCCCATGACGGTGCAGTGTCCGGCGCTACGCGAAATCCCGCCTTCGATTTCCGACCATTCCTCTTCGGTGAGCCGGCCGGTGCGGAACAGATCGAACAGCTTGCGTCCGTCGGTGCCCGAGCCCAGGCGGCGGTCGCGCCAGTTGCCGCTGAGCATGGGTCCGCCGGGGACCACGATGGCGGGAATGTCGGCGCTGGCCGCGCCCATGAGCTGTGCGGGCGTGGTTTTATCGCAGCCGCAGAGCAGCACCACGCCGTCGATGGGATTGGCGCGAATGGATTCCTCGACGTCCATGGCCATCAGGTTGCGGTAGAGCATGGTGGTGGGCCGCATAAACATTTCGCCGAGCGAGATGGTGGGAAATTCGAGCGGCACGCCGCCCGCGGCCCACACACCGCGCTTGACGGCCTCGGCCACCGTGCGCAGATGGACGTTGCAATTGTTCAGCTCGCTCCAGGAATTGCAGATGCCGATGACCGGCTTGTTGTCGAAAACGTTGGCGTTGAATCCTTCCGAGCGCAGCCACGCGCGGCGCGCGAAATTCTCGTAGGCGGAGCCGCTCCACCATTCCTGGGAGCGCAGTTTGCGGGAGTTGTTGGCGGGCATGAAGGAATTAGAACGCGAACGAGCAGAATGGGACAAGCGGCCGTCCGGGTGTTTGTTACGCCGCGGGCCTGCCCGTCAGCGGGTAGCAACGAAAATCAGCCAAGCGTAGCGCGGCGTAGAACGGCGGCAGCCGCCCGTCCTTTCCATGAAGGATGGACGACCCGATCACCCGTAGCGAGTTTACTCCGCAGCCCCAAACAGTCGGATACTGCCCTCCTCCGGAACAACCCCCACTCCCCCGGCGTCCAATCTTTCGAAGTCACGCGCGCGGGTCTTCGACAACACGATGTCAGCCGGTGGAGGGCGATCATGTTCGACCAGATTGTCGGCGAGAAGACCGCGCGCAAACCGTTTGCGGTGGCGGTGTCGGTTTCGGGCCAGGCGGTGCTGCTCAGCCTGGCCATCCTGTTTCCTTTGGTGCGCCCGCAGGTGCTCTCGACTGCGCGCCTCACCCAGTTCGTCCCGCTGCTGCGGCCTTGGGGCAGTTCGCATCCCGTGCAGCAGAAACCGGCCCCGATGCGCGTGGCGCCAAAGCCGGGTCTGCATGTATTCAGTGATCCTGTGTTCCGGCAGCCCGCAGCCATTCCGGCGCAGATCGCACTGGTTGACGATGCACCCAGGGTGGATGCGCTTCCGGGATCGGCGGCATTCGCAGGCTCGCCGGATGGCGTTTTCGGCGTTCTGCCGGCGCCGGTGATCCCGCCGCCCAAAGCCGCGCCGCCCGAGACGGCACCGAAGCCTGCGCCCGCCGTTACGCCGCGCTTGAGAATCGGGGGCATTGTGCAGGCGGCTAAAATCCTGCGGCAGGCGTCGCCCATCTATCCTCCGCTCGCCAAGCAGGCGCGCATCTCGGGCATCGTTCGTTTGCAAGCGTTGATCAGCCGCGAGGGCACGGTCGAAAGCTTGCAGGTGCTGAGCGGGCATCCGTTGCTGGTGCCGGCGGCGCTTGATGCGGTGCGGCAATGGCTGTATCGCCCCACGCTGCTAAACGGGGATCCGGTCGAGGTTCTCACCGAAATCGAGGTGCACTTCAAATTGGCGGAATAAGATGGATGGGTGCTCCATCCGCGCTTCAACATTCCGCTCCTCGTCCTGGCCGCATTGTGCGTCACGGGTTGCAAGCCCCCTGAGGAATCGCAGCAAAAAGCCATCATCGGGGCCATCCTGATTGACGGAACCGGCGGTCCGCCCATGTCGGATTCAGTGGTGGTCGTGGCCGGCTCGCGCATTCGTGCGGTGGGGAATCGCACCAACATGCCGATTCCCGCAGGCGTCGAAAAGATCAACGGCATGGGGAAGTTTCTGGTGCCGGGGCTGATCGATCTGAATGCGCGTGTCGGGCTCAACACCAACGCATACCTGGCGTCCGGGATCACGACACTTCGGGTCTTCGGCCAGCACAACCCGGAGCCCGGTGGGCAATCGCCGGATGCGAACCTGTTTCTCGGGGCAACCGTGCAGGCGAAAAGCCCCGAGGATGCGCGGAGTGAGGTGGATACCTTGGCCAACCGGCAGGCGAGCGCGATCCTGATTCCCCTGGATGCCAAGCCGGCCGTAGCCGACGCCATTCTCGACGAAGCCCGCAAGTTCAATATTCCGGTGACGGCGGAAATCGATTCCCTGGCCGCCACTGAACGCCTGGTTCGCTCCGGCGCCGCCGGCTTTCTGCACATGATCCAGGACACGGAAGATATCGATCCCGCTTTCGTCACTCGCTTGCGCGATCTGCGAATCGTCTTCACGCCGGTGCTGGTTGCAACCGGCCCGCGAGACCTCCTCGACCGCGCCCTCCGCAACGCCGCCAAACTCGCCGCAGGCGGGGTTCTGATCGGAACTGGTTCGAATTCTGGACGCATGCAAGATGAATTGGAGCTGCTGGCCCAAGCAGGTTTGTTGCCGATGGACGTGATTGTGGCGGCCACTCGCACCGGTGCCTTTGCGCTCCACAAATCCGACGAGATGGGGACCATCGAGCCGAACCATTACGCCGACCTGATGCTGGTTACGGCCAACCCGCTCGAAGACGTGCGCAACCTCCGGAAAATCGACCGGGTGATGCTACACGGCGAATGGGTGGATCGCGAGCATCTGGTCCTGAAATAGTCCCGTGTTTTCTCGAACTTCCTGCCGTACACTTGCGTATGCGTTACTCTGAGGTGAGTCATGCGCAGATCAACCTTCCTGCTTTTGGCGCCGGCTCTGCTGTTTGTAGCGGGCTGCGATATTGAGGATTTCGGCTCGTCGGACCGCTTTACGGCCGACTTCCATTACAGCCAGCCGCTCCAGCCCGGCGGGCGCGTTACGGTCGAGACCTTCAACGGCTCGGTAGAGATTGCCGGCTCCGATCAGGATACGGTGGATGTCTCCGGCACCAAGTACGCGGCGTCGCAGGAACTGCTCGACCAGCTCAAGATCGAGGTGGTCAAGACCGGCGATGAAGTGCAAATCCGCACCGTCCGGCCGTCGGAGCGGCGAGGCAGCATGGGCGCCAAGTTCGTGATCCGTGTTCCGCGGAAGGTGGAGCTCGAGCGCGTCAGCACCTCCAACGGCAGCATTCACGTGAACGATGTCGAGGGGCCGGCGCGTCTCCACACCTCCAACGGCAGCGTCCATGCCGACAACCTCAAGGGCAGCCTCGACGTCTCCACCTCCAACAGCGGGATTGAAGTGGAGGACTTCACCGGCTCAGCGGTGTTGCAAACCTCCAACGGCCGCGTGCGCGCCGAAGGGGTCAGCGGCCAGCTCGAGGCTCACACTTCGAATGGCGGCATTATTGTTCACCTGGCTAAGGCCGATTCCGGCCATCCGGTGCGGCTCGACACCTCCAACGGCAGCATCGACCTCACCGTGGACCAGCCCCTGGTGAACGACGTGACGGCCACCACCAGCAATTCAGGGATCACTGTGCACCTGGCGCCTTCCACCGCGGCGCACGTGAAAGCGCACACCTCCAACGGCTCGATCTCGTCGGACTTTGACGTCAAGGTTCAGGGCGAGATCAGCAAGCACAGCCTGGAAGGTACCATCGGCGCCGGCGGTCCCATGTTGGATCTCGGCACCTCCAACGGCAGCATCCATCTGGTCAAGCTGTAGCCGCCGCTTCACCCTCAACTCGCTGATTTGTTTACATTTTCTGGAACATGCCCAGCGCCTCGTTTATACTGAATAATGTAAATGCATCAGAAAAGAACCGAGCGGGTCGACCTCGATCCTCAAGAGACCAGTGAGTGGCTGGATGCTCTCGACGAGGTCGTCGAGGAAGCGGGGCCGGATCGCGCCGCCGCGCTGCTCGAGCGCGTCGCGCAACGTGCCAGGCAGCTTGGCGTAGATCTCCCCATCCGCCACAACACCCCTTACGTCAACACCATTCCGGTGGAGGATGAGGTCCCTTATCCCGGCGACCGGGCGCTCGAACGGCGTATCAAGAGCCTGACGCGCTGGAACGCCATGGCCATGGTGTCGCGGCAGAACAAGTTCGATCACGGCATCGGCGGTCACATCGCGACTTATGCCTCTATCGCGACGCTGTTCGAGGTCGGCTTCAATCATTTCTTTCACGCGAGCTACGGCGATCAGCCGGGCGACCTGGTCTATTTTCAGGGGCACGCCTCGCCCGGCGTTTACGCGCGCGCCTTTCTCGAAGGCCGGCTCTCGGCCGAGCACCTGGAAAATTTCCGCCACGAGTTGCGCGACCACCCCGGCTTGTCGTCCTATCCGCATCCCTGGCTGATGCCGGGATTCTGGAAATTCCCCACGGTGTCGATGGGCATCGGCCCCATCAACGCCATCTATCAGGCGCGCTTCATGCGCTATCTGGAAAACCGCAATCTGATCGCCAGGACGCCGCGCAAGGTCTGGGCCTTTCTGGGCGATGGCGAAATGGACGAGCCCGAGTCGATGGGATCGCTAACGCTGGCCGCACGCGAGAGGCTGGACAATCTCATCTTCGTCATCAATGCGAATCTACAGCGCTTGGACGGGCCGGTGCGTGGCAACGGCAAGATCGTCCAGGAACTGGAAGCCGCTTTCGACGGTGCGGGCTGGAACGTCATCAAGGTGCTGTGGGGCGGCGATTGGGATGAGCTGCTGGCGCGCGACTCGACCGGCCTGCTGCTCCAGCGCATGGAAGAGTGCGTGGATGGCGAATATCAATCCTTCAAAGCGCGCGGCGGCGATTACGTGCGCAAGGAATTTTTCGGCAAATATCCCGAGCTGCTGAAGCTGGTGGAGCATCTCACCGACGACCAGATCTACCGGCTGCGCCGCGGCGGCCACGATCCGCAAAAGGTCTACAACGCCTACAAGTCCGCCGTGGAGCACACCGGGCAGCCGACGCTGATCCTGGCGAAGACGGTCAAGGGTTACGGCGTGGCCGAAATCGAAGCCCGCAACCCGACCCATCAGCAGAAAGAGCTCAACGACCGCGCCGT
>JASHOO010000090.1 GCA_030041035.1 Bryobacteraceae bacterium
CCTGCCAGCGAGATCGGTTCCTATGAAGTCCTTGTCAATGGCATGGTGGATGGCGGCGGTAACGCAAGTGTCTCAACGTCGACAGCCACCAATCTGTGGCCCGGCTACACTTATACCGTCACGGTCCTTGCCTATAGCCTGAACGGCACCACGGGAGCGCTCTCAACAACCAGCGCACCCGTCACCGTCACGACGACCGCAGCCACCATCACCCCGCCTGCCGGCGCTCCGACCGCTCCCACCGATCTCACTGGCGATGGTGATGGCGGCGGCGAAGCCATCATTTCGTGGAACCCCTCGACCTCGGTCAATGAGCCGCAATCACAAATCCAATACAACATCTATATTGATGGAGTGTTGGATTCGAACGATACTTCAATCGGTGTGACCCAAAACGTCTACATTTTCCCGCGAGGAGCCGCATCTACGTCGCAAGTTTGGGTCGTTGCGGTTGACCAGTTTGGAAACCAGTCGGCGCCCAGCAATACCCTGACGATAACTAACTTCTAAGTCTACAGTGCGTGCGTTGTAGTGGCCGGACATGTCCGGCCTGTCATGAACAAATGACTGAGACGGCCCACGAGCTTACGAGAGTTCCGCTGATTCGATGCTCATTTCGGATCAGACAGAGGCCGGGTTCCGATGCAGGAATCGTCACCGTCCCGTGCCCGCGTCAAAAACCTCGCCCAGCGCGGGCTTCACACCCGGCAGGTCGAACTAGTTTTCAAAGACGTCCCGAGTAACCTCCGGCGCCGCAGCGGTGGATCGGGCGCAGATTAGCCGGTTTAAGTCGGGTTCCAGAAGATTTGCTCCTTTTGGTGAGTGATAACCCAGGTTAATATAGCTCCGATGCTATCATCCGAGCCATGGAGCCATTTGCGCTATTACAAACTACCCCAAGAGCTCTTGGGGCCTTAGGCACGATCAACTCTCTCGTTTTCGGCGTTTTCGTGGCGGGTGTCGTCGCCGCGGTTTTCCTTTTCAGCGTGAACCGGAAATTGAAGCGGCTGTGCCAGCTCGTTGAGAAGGGAATGACGGCGCGGACAACGTCAGATTGATTTCTCGATCTTGGTGACGATGTTCACTGGTGTTCGATGTACTCGTCCCGGACCCACGTGAACGCGACCCCACGGTGCACTAGTCTGCATGTGCGGACTCAACACATGCATAGCTCTGCCGCGTGCGCGCCCGGGTGTTTGGCGGGAACACCAAATTCGAAAACACGCTGGTGAGCGAGTTCGAGCCGCATACCGGGATCATTCCTGGGGCAAACTTCGGCCCGAGACTTCGCCACACTGGCGGCACACATTAATGCAGGTCCAATCGTGAAACAGGCTACGCGCGGGAAGAAAGATCTGAAATGACAAGGAGTTTTTTGTCGCGCCGGAATGGTTTGACTGGACCAGCCATAATCCTGGCGGCCGCCGTGATCGCCTTAGGGCCGCTTCTATGGCGCGGTCCCGCGTGCGGCTCCGACATCAGCTTCCACTTTATTTCCTGGATCGATGCTGAGCATTGCTTATCCGCCGGCATCATCTACCCACATTGGGCCAATAGCCCAAATTTCGGAGCGGGCGACCCTCGATTTGTCTTTTATCCCCCGATCACCTGGATGGCGGGAGCCGTTTTGGGAAAGCTCTTGTCGTGGAGTTATGTTTGGCTCGCCCTTTTCATTGTGTTGCTTGCCGCAACCGGAATGGCCAATCGTGCGCTGGCCCGGGAGGTGATGGCCGATGGGCCGGCAACATTGGCGGGTTGTGCTGCTATCTTCCTCGGCTACCCGTTGTTCAGCGTTTACAAACGCTGTGATTTCGCAGAGCTAACCGGAGGATTTTGGATCCCTTTGCTCCTTCTTTTTGCGTTGCGCAGGCGCAATCCTTTGGGAAATTTCTGGCAACGCACCTTCGACGGCTCGGCGGCCCCGCTGGCGCTCGTGGTGGCGGGGATCTGGCTGAGCAACGGCCCGCTAGGAATCATGGCCGGTTATTTGCTGGCTGCCGTCGCGCTGGTCTCTGCTCTTGGAGAAAAGTCTCTGGTGCCGGTGATGCGTGCGGCCGTGAGCACATTCATGGGAATGGGACTGGCGTCGCTTTATCTGATTCCCGCCGTCCGCGAAAGGAATTGGGCGAGCATACGGTATGCCGTGACCCTCAGTCATTTCGTGGTCGAAAACAGCTGGCTCTTTGCCCATCATGCCGATCCCGACATGGTTTCTCACGACATGCTATTGCATCGGGTCTCAAAGGTCGCTGTTAGTATGCTCCTGGTCGCCTTCGGCGGAGGCGTTATTGCCTGGCTTCGGGGCACCGTACCCGGTGAGCGCAAATGGTGGCTCCCGCTGGCTCTCATTCCGCCCGCAGTTTTGTTTCTGCTTTTTCCGATCTCGCAGCCGGTGTGGAATATTCTGCCGGAGGTCCGGTTGCTTCAGTTTCCCTGGCGCTGGCTCGTGGTTCTGGAAGCTCCAATGGCTATCTGTTTTGCATCGGCGGTCTGGTTCGACCGCAGGACCCTGCGCATTCCCCTGATCGCCGCGTGTGCGGCCGGGTTTGTTGGAATCAGCCTGGCGGCAGCACAGTGGTGGTTCGTAGAATGCAGCGCGGAAGAAGCCTCACTGCAAAAGTTGGTACGAGAGGGCATCGGTGTTCCCGGAAAGCCCGAGTACGCTCCGCCCGGCGTCCGATTTCCGCTGGTGGACCGCATGGTGCATAGCGCCTGCCTGCTGGACAGTCTTCCAGACACTTCAGTCCAGGGGGGAACCGGTTTAGCTCCTGCGTGGGATGGTCAAGCAGCCAGTTGCAATAGTTCGACTTGGTCCAACTTGGTTTTGATCGCCGATCCATCTCGTCCGGAGGCAGCCATGAATATGCCGGAACAGAGGCGGATCGTGGGATTCGCCGATCACGCCGGCTACCTGATTCTGCGGCTACGATATTACCCGGCATGGCGGGTGAAGGTGAATGGAATTCCGGTGACTGCCATGGCCGAGCGAGAGCGCGGCTTGATGGCCGTACCAGTCCCGCGGGGATATGTGCAGGTAGCGGTCGATTGGACCACAACCGGCGACGTGATAGCGGGGCGCTGGGTGAGCGCAATTGGGCTGCTCCTGGTCACAGGTTTGTATTTACTCGAGCGGAGGCTGATGCGCGCGAATAAACGTGGCACGGCAAGTTGGTTCTTCTCTGCTGAGGAACCCAGGCTGCCCAAAATCGAACCAAACAAGGCCATCACGTCAGTACGGACAGACCGTCGAAACCCGCCGTCCGATAACCCGCCGGAAACCGACGGGCGGAAAAGAGTACGTAAGCCAAGGCGTAGCCGTGTTTCGCGGTAGGCCCCCCTTTCACTTGGCTGGGAGCTTTTCGTCCGCTTCCACGTCGATTTCGATATCGACATCCGGCCCCGTCCAGTGCGCACCAATTTCCCCGAGCGTGTCGCGCGTCATGCCGAAATCATTGCGCTTCAACCCTGCTGTCCCATGGAATGCGGCGCGCGCTGGCTCGCCCGGCGGATGGTGGAACAGCCCTTTGTAAGTGAAAGTCAGCGGCACATCTTTTGTGACGCCGTGAATGGTCAGAGAGCCATCCAGCGTCCAGGAACTGTCAGAAACACGGCGAATGCCACGGCCTTGGTACGTCATCGTCGGGAATTTGATCACATCAAAGTAGGCTGGGCTCCGGAGGTCATAGTCGCGCTCGCTCCACTGCGTGTTGATGCTGTAGGTGTCGATCGTGACGTCGACAGCACACGCGGCCGGGTCCTGCGATACGGTGATGGTTCCCGTAACCTTGTCGAACCGGCCACGCACCAGCCCGACGAAACCGTGCACAGCACCGAAGTACGCGAAACTGTGGATCGGATCGATCCTGTACGTCCCTGGAGGGGGCAGCGCCGGGACCGCCGCATTGTTCTGGGCGGGTTCAGCCGGAGGATCCGCGGCGGCGTTGGTCGAAGGCGCTGCGCAAATTATAAAAAGCAGCGCCCCAATTTCGAAAAGATTGAACAGTTTGTTGAGGATCGTGTTTCCTCCATTCCTGCTACCCATCTCTTTTACCTCGAATTTGTTTGCAATCCGCAATGCAGTTGTACGATACTCGGGTCAAACGCGCGAAGTCCTGAACTTGGTCTGAAACATTCTGAATACTTCTGAAATAACGCCGTGGTGGTAGAATCAGCGAGCACCGTTTTTCTGTTTGAAAGACAGAGTGTAGAAACGATCCTGTATGGAACGCCCAGCCACGACAATACTTCGCATTGGCGCCTGGTGCGTCAATCCGACGTCCGGGCAGATTTCGCGAGATGGAGAGGCCGCTAGGCTCGAGGCGCGGACGATGCAACTGCTGCTGTGCCTCGCCGAGCACGCCGGCGAGGTGGTCAGCATCGATGACTTGCTCAACCAGGTCTGGTCTGGGGTCAACGTCAGTCCGGACTCCGTCTATCGGGGGGTGACCTCGCTCCGCCGCGTACTCGGCGACAACCGCAAGCAGCCCACTTACATCGCGACCGTGCCGCGACTCGGGTATCGGATGGTGGCTACGGTCCGTCGTGTCGTTGCAGATCAGTCCATCGCGCAGACCGGCTCTGCGCCTGACGCCGACAGCGAACATCCAACCCCGGCGGCCACCGATGTGGCGGAGAACGGTGCGCCGACGCCCAGTCCGCGCCTCAGAACCGGCTTCATGTGGGCAGCCGTCGCGACGCTTTGCCTTGCGCTCGTCATGGCTACTGCTTTGCGGTTCCACGTCAAGAACTACAATCAGACGGCGGTACCCACCGTTGTGCCGCAGTCACAGAAATCCATCGGTGTGTTGCCGTTTCTCGACCTGACCGAAGAGATGAACGAAGAGCCCTTCGCCGACGGCATGACCGAGGAACTCATCGACAAACTGAGCAAGATTCCCGGCTTTCACGTACCCGGCCCCACCTCCTCGTTCTATTTCAAGGGCAAACAAATTCCCGTCGCCGATATCGCCAAGACGCTGGGTGTCGCGTATGTGCTCGATGGGAGCGTGCGCAAATCAGGGACTAGGGTGCGGGTCGCAACTCGGTTGATTCATCCCTGTAACGGATACGTCGTCTGGTCTGAAACCTACGACCGACCATTCGACGATATCTTGGTGGTCCAGGACGACATCGCCAGCGAAGTAACGAAAGCGCTGAGGGCATCTATCGAGCCCAGGCCGGAACACGATAAAGCCCTGTAATGATCACAGGTATCAGGGCCACTTTTCGGCTCCACTCGTCTCCATGTGCGAGCAGTCGTTGATTCTGGAGGCCAAGCTGTTGCCGGACCGCTGTGAAAATGCGGATGGTTTACAGCGCCGTATCTGGATCCTTTGGGAGTAATGCAGCTGCGTTTCTTCCTGGGCGTTGCTGATAATAGGGGGAACACGATTGGCCGTCGCTGCTGCGAAGTGTGAGGTGCATCTCCTCTTCGATGTCGGCGTCGATTTGTTTGCGCCGGATCAGCGCGGCCGACCATCGCCAAACCAGTTATTCATAGCGCAAGGCCATCACAGGATCGATGCGCGATGCTTTTCTTGCGGGCAGATAACCCGCAAGGCCCGTTACCACCAGCAGGATCGATGTGGCGAGCGCGTACGTGGCTGGATCAATCGGCTTGACGCCAAAAAGAATGCTGGAGATCAGACGGGTCGCCACCATCGCCGCGGGAACGCCAATCGTCACACCAATTGCGGCCAGCAGTATGGTCTCCCGCAAGACCAGCCAGGTCACCTGGATACGGCGGGCGCCCAGTGCCATGCGGATGCCGATTTCGCTCTTGCGCCGCTCGACGATATAGGCCATCATGCCGTAAAGTCCGATACACGACATGAGCAGCGCGAGCCCGGCAAAGCAACTGCACAGCTCTGCGAAAATGCGCTCCGTGTTGATGGTTTGATCGATCTGCCGCGATTGTGTATTCACATCTGAAATGGGCACCCGAGGATCGGCCTGGCGAACAATTTGACGCACCGCGCTGACCAGGCGAAGGGGATCGGAAAGGGTCCGCAACTCAAACAACATCCCATCCACGCGATGACTGAAGGGAATATATACAACCGGCGGGATCGCGTCCTTGAGGGAGTTGTAACGGGCTGTCTTGGCCACACCAATAATTTCAAAGTCGTCGAG
>JASHOO010000768.1 GCA_030041035.1 Bryobacteraceae bacterium
TCTTTTTGGCCTGGCTGAAATCTCCACTGCGAAACCGCATCGACAGCGTTGTGATCGAGACCCGGATCGAGCGACCGCTCCACCCTAATGTTGTGCGCCCGGCCGTCGGGATGCACTTCCAGCCGCAATAGGACGGTGCCGGAGATCTTTGCGTCTTTCGCATCTTTCGTGTAAGCCGGATCGACCTTAGACAGCACCCTGGGTGCCGTCACGCCGTTTTCGCCCGCTTTAAACACCTCATTCGCTTGCGCCCCTGCCGCAACCGAACGCGCCCCGGAAACGCCGCCCACAACACCCCCGACAACCCCACCGATCACACCACCTGCGACACCTCCCGGAACCCCACCGACCACACCACCGACTATGCCATCGGAGGGACCGCCTTCAGTAATGAAAGTGGATTGGACTGATTCCAGAGGAAAGGCCCACACCGCAATCGCGCCCGTAACTACCAGGCACAAAGTGATGCTCGCCAGAGAAGCCAACAGCCGGGACTTTGTCATAGAAACCTCCTCGAGAAGGGATTGAACTCGCCGCGCCAGGTGCCGCTGGCGCAGAAACGCAGGCGCGGCGGTGCCACAATCGATGCCGGCGAACGCTAGCAGAACTTCCGCATACGCCCTAGGTCCGCAGGCGACACTGGCGGCCATGCGGTCCACCACCTGTTCGCGTACTAACCGGATCTCCGCCGTCAACCACCAGATCGCGGGGTGAAACCAGAGAAGCGCGCGGACGATTTCTTCTGCCGCATGAAAGGCCCAATCGTTGCGGCGGACATGCACCAGTTCGTGGCAAATAATGGCTGCGCGGCTGCGGTAATCAAGATCCGGCCAGCGCGCGGGGAGCAGAACGGTCGGCCGCCGAACCCCGAACGTAACCGGGCCTGAGATTCCGCCCGTCACGCACACTTCGGCGCGTACGCCGAGTGTCTCCTGGAAGGCGGCCATCTCTGCTTCCAATAGCCATGCCCGGCGCCCGTATCGGCACAGTCTCCAGTAACCCAGGCCGAGCCAGATCAACCGAAAGGCCACTCCCGCACCCAGCAGCACCAACACTAAGCTTTGGGTTGAGATCCGAACCGTGCTGAACCCCGACACGCGCAGTGTCGAAGATGCGCCCATCGAGATCGGTGACCCGGTGGCGACCGTTCGCCAGGGTTCGAGTGCCGGGAGCAGCAGGCAGACACCCAGCAGCGCTTGCAAATACGCCAACAGGGCGCGCGGTGCGCGCACCGGCATCATCCGCAACAGAACGGCCGCCAGCGCCGTGATGGCGGCGGCTTGCAGCCACCAGGCCACGAGATTGCCGAGCCATGCGCTCGAGTTCATTGCGACTTGCTCAACAGACGCCGGATTTCGGCGAGATCCTCCGGCGACAGCCGCGAGTCTTCAACAAGGTGCACCATCAACGGTTTCGCCGCTCCTTGAAAAACACGATCCACGAAGTCCCGCACCATGCCCCGCAATACCTGCGCGCGCGGCCGCGACGGCCGGTAAACGTAGGCGCGCTCCTCCTGCTTCTTCCTGAGATGACCCTTCTGCTCCAGAATTTTCATGACGGTCATGACGCTGGTGTAGGCGACCTTGCGGCGCTCGCGCAGCGCTTCGTAAACCTCGCGCACCGTCGCCTGCTTTAGGCGCCAGACTTCGTGCATGATCTCCAGTTCCGCCGCGGTCAAGGTCGTGCTTGGATGTCTCACACTATTTTTATAATACTAATTTTTTAGTAAGTCAACCGCCATTCCGCTTCGTTATTTCCACGTGATACTCTCGCCGCCCTCGAGCATGAGCCCGAGAATCGCGTCCCCGGTACGATCGAACACCACCGGGACCAGCCGCCCGCCGTACTCCTTGCGAACCACCAGCCGGGGGACAATGGCTCGTGCGTTGTTTGCACCCGCTTGCCGAATGGCCGCTCCAACCGTCGCCGGCCAATGAACCGTCGCTTCGCTGCCATTCACGCTCACCACAACATATGCGTTCACGCCCGTTCCCTTGGGAATCGCAATGCACATCCCGTCGTTCAGCTTCTGGCATGAGGCTGTACCACCTTCCAGTACCTTGGTCCGCTGCTCCAGCTCTGCGCGCGTACGCGCCGCAACCGCGAGGGCGGTGAACTCCGTCTGATCGGCCTTGTAAAACAAACGGTAGAATCCGGCAGCGTCCGGAAAAGTGAAAGGATTTGTCGATGGTGCCGGCACCCGCTCGATTTTGCCTTGCACATTGCGTTCGGCGCGGAGCGGCAAAATGGCAAATCCAGGGAGGCCGGCGCGTGGCTGCAAGCCGTACCAGGCCGTTTCAAAACCGATCAAATTCGGTGACGCTCGCATGGTTACCGTCAAGGAATTGCCGCTTCCCGTCGTTCCAGCCGTTTCCAACGCCGAAGCCCCGGCGGGCGTCCCCTCGCGAAATACCGGACTAACCACCTCAATCCTGGTATGCGGGCCGACATCCACTTCATTGCCATGCAGCAGGTGGAACGCCGCATTCAATTCGAGCGGCACTGATTCGGCGATGCGATCCGCGAGTTTTGTTCCGCCGCCCGGTGCCACGCAGCCCAGCGCTTCTAGTTCAGCGGCCCAGGCGCTGAGCCAACCGGCGGGCTGCTGTGCCAACTCTTCTTGCCTCACGGTCACCACGATGCGCCTTTTGCTTTCCCGCACCTCGATCCCTCCCGGCGCAGACGGGCAGCCGCCTCGCTTGAGAACAGCCGCAAACGCAAGGCTTTGAACCGCCGGGCCGGCTTTCGCCACTCCCGGCGGCAGAAGCAGCGGCGGGCCAGCATCGCGCATGACCAGCCGGTAGGCCGCGGGGCGATGCATGGCGCACCCGGCACACGCGAGAACGGCCAGCACCATCCTCCCGCACTTCACACTATAAAATTAGTACTTACGAAATAGTAAAGTCAATGCGCCTGGCGCTACGGCTGCTCGGCGCTGCGCGCGGCGGGAGCCTCAGCGTTGAGAAACGCCAGGCCGGACGCCTCATCCGGCGCGATCGGGATCACCGTGCTCAGGCGCATGAGATCCAGCACCTCGCGCACGCGGTGATTGGGCCCGGCCACCACGAATCGGCCACCCAGCGTATTGGTGACGGACGTGTAAACGCCTACCAGGAAACCAATGCCGGTGGAATCGATATAGGGAACGTCATGAAAATCCGCCAGAACCTTGCGCCGCCCGCTTTTTTTGATCTTGTCGGTCTTGGTGCGCAGATAGTCGGCGTCCAGGCCCGTGGCAAACCGCCCTTTGGTCCGGAGAATACAGACGTCGTCTTGGTATTCGAAATCGATCTGCATACGGCGGACTCCGTCCTTTGGTATCGTACTACATAATACAAGCAATGGCCGTCGTGCAGCGCATCCTGATCGCCGGCGATGATCCGGACACGCACCGGCTGCTGCTGGCGGCGCTCCAGGCCCCGGGCCGCCGCATTGACAGCGCTCCTGGCGGGCAGCATGCCCTCGAACGGCTGTCTTCAGCCTCTTACGATCTGATCCTCGCCGATGTGAACACGCGCGAACCGGACGGCCCGAGCGTGCTCGAACGCGTGCGCAAGCTGCATCCCGCCGCCAAAGTGCTGGTCCTCAACGCCGACAGCACGCCGGAAAACGTCATTGATTCGATTCGCCATCAGGCCTTTGCTTACTTCAGTAAACCCTTTGCCCTAAACGCGGTGGTGGACATGGTCGGCCGCGCCTTGCGCAGCACTTCGCACCTCGACGATATCCATGTGGCCTCAGCGCGTCCAAACTGGCTCGGCCTGCGCGTGCGGTGCAAGATGGAAGCCGCCGACCGCCTGGTGCAGTTCATGCGCGAGCTCGCCCGCGACCTGCCGCAATCTGAACGGGAGAATATTGCCAGTGCGTTTCGCGAAATTCTGGTGAATGCCATCGAGCACGGCGGCCGCTCGGATCCCGAAAAAAGGGTCGCCATCACCTACGTGCGCACCGCCCGCGCCATTATTTATTACGTCCGTGATCCCGGCCCCGGCTTTTCTTTCGACGATCTATCCCACGCCGCCGTCTCCAACCCCACCGATGCCCCTTTCGAGCACTCCGACGTTCGCGACCGCCTGGGAATGCGCCCCGGAGGTTTCGGCATCCTCCTGGCCCAGCACATGGTCGACGAACTCATCTACAGCGAAGCCGGCAATGAGGCCCTGCTCATCAAGTATCTGGGCTGAGCGGCCCATTCGCGCTGTGTTACCCTGCCTTCTTCATGCCTGAGTGGTCACCCGGATCGTGGCGTTCCAAACCCGCCGCCCAGCAGCCTGCCTACGCCTCCGAAGCCGGCCTCGCTCTCGCCGTCAGCCGGCTCGCCAGTCTTCCCCCGCTCGTAACCACCTGGGAAATCGAGCTGCTGAAGACCCAGCTTGCCGCGGCCGGGCGCGGCGAGCGCTTCCTGCTGCAAGGCGGCGATTGCGCCGAACAGTTCGACGAGTGCACCGCCGACACCATCACCAACAAACTCAAAATCCTGCTCCAAATGAGCCTGGTGCTCGTCCAGGGCTGCCAGAAGCCGGTCATCCGCGTGGGCCGCTTCGCCGGCCAATACGCCAAGCCCCGTTCTGAGGATTTCGAAACCCGCAACGGAGAGACCCTGCCGAGCTATCGCGGCGACATCGTCAACCGCCCAGGCTTCAGCCCCGCCGAGCGTGAGCCCGATCCCCAGCTCTTGCTGCGCGCCTATGAGCGCTCGGCTTTAACTCTCAACTTCGTCCGCGCACTGGTCAAAGGCGGCTTCGCCGACCTGCACCACCCCGAGTACTGGGACCTCGATTTCGCCCAGCACTCCGCCCTCGCCGGCGAGTATCACGACATGGCGCGTGGAGTCGTGGAATCGCTCCGCTTCATGGAGAATGTCGCCGGAGTCCGCGCCGGCGAGATGGGCTGGGTCGATTTCTTCACCAGCCACGAAGCCCTCCACCTGGTCTATGAAGGATCGCAAACCCGCCGCGTCCCCCGTCGTGAGGGCTGGTACAACCTGTCGACTCACTTTCCCTGGTTGGGCATGCGGACCGGTGGTCCAGAGGGCGCCCACGTCGAGTATTTCCGCGGCATCGTCAATCCCATTGGCATCAAAGTCGGTCCGGCAATGACTGCCGATACCTTCGCCCGCCTGCTCGATATCCTCCACCCTCACGATGAGCCCGGCCGCCTGACCCTCATCCATCGCTTCGGCCGTCATCAGGTGGCCGAATGCCTCCCGCCCTTGATCGACTGCGTCCGCTCATCCGGCAAAACCGTGCTTTGGTGCTGCGATCCCATGCACGGCAACACTCGTTACACTGCCGACGGCACCAAGACGCGCCATTTCGACGACATCCTCAGCGAGCTCGAGCAGTCCTTTGCCATTCATCGCTCCTGCGGCAGCCGTCTGGGCGGAGTCCATTTCGAGCTGACCGGCGAGGATGTCACCGAGTGCCTGGGCGGCGCCCGCAATTTGAGCGACGCCGACCTCAAACGCGCCTACCGTTCCGAGGTCGATCCGCGTCTGAACTATGAGCAATCTCTGGAAATGGCTATGCGGATCGCCCGCATGATGGGTGAGACCGCGTAACACGCCGGATAGCCGTTTCTTCAAGTACAATAAGCGAGGTTTCAATTCCAACGCGAAAGGCAATTGCATGAAATTAGCTGCTATTTTGGCACTTTCCGTCTCCTCTATCGGTCTGGTT
>JASHOO010000769.1 GCA_030041035.1 Bryobacteraceae bacterium
CGCTATTCGCTGCCGCACGTCTTCAGGTGGCTGAACATTTCCTTGTGCCCGGCTCAAGCGTGGCGAGCGGCGAACGGCGTCGGGCATTTCTGACACTGCAGGCCGGCGACGCTTGCCTGGTGTCTTCTTTGGCGTTCGGACGCGCAGGAAGTCATGAACTGTGCTGGCCGAAGTCTGAAGCTGGCATCTTTCCGTAAGTATTGCTGCGATGTTCCGGTACGTGGTCCCGCGTTGACGCAACTCCTCAATCAGCTCGGCGTAAGGCTCTAACCGCGATCGGGGACGTTTCGGTGGCAAACTGTCGAGGATCTCCTGAAAACGGGTATCCATAGGCGAACACGAACGAACTAAACGTCGATTGATTGTACACCGAACATCCACCGAACAAACACCGGAAATATGCCGAACAGCTACCGAACACTGGATCTTGGACGAGGTGCGCGCAACTCTAAGCCGCAGGCTTAGGGATGGTGTCTTTCTTTAGACTTGCGCCGGCACCGTTCAAAGCTCCCTAAGGAAGCCACCGAGCCTGATTGCGCAGGTCTTCTGGCGCCCAGGTCAACCAAACTAGCAACAGACCCTCGATCACGGATCCAATTGATCTGCGCGAGGGGACCAGAAGCAGCCCCGGAGACTCGTGCTGGGAAATGAATGCTGCGAATTGGGCCGGCATCGTGGTGACATCTCGCGAAACGAGAACGCGACCTGCATCCGCCGCGATTCGGAGGACCTCTGGGTCGGGCGTGCCGTCCGCGATCACACCAACAGCTGCGTGGAAATCAATGGACGGTTCCCGTCGCCGCAATCCTCTCCCAATTTCCGGGTTTAGGTCGGCGTCGGCCTGAAATCGAAGGCTCAAGCCTCCTTCAACGACCTCTCGCGCTTCGCTCGCTCAAAGCGCTCGATCATGTCAGGAGTGAGGGGGTGCTGGGACTTAAACTCTTCGTAAAGGCGATCCTGCTCTTCTAAGTACGTTTCAATTTCCTTTGGATGCTCCAATACGAAGGTGATGGCTCCGTAAACCTTCGCTAACGACCCAATGGATGGGTAAGCCTCGAAAATGGCCTCTGCCGACCGTCCGGCTCGGAAGTCGTAAACTACTACATCCAGGCCGATTCGCGTGCCCGCCACGTAGTAGCCGCCGTTTCGTATTTCGACGTATTGGTTCGTCGGCATCATGGAGCCCTATCTTGATTCTACTGCCAACCGCTCGGGTCAAGAACCGTGGACAGAAATGAACGCGTACTGTATCGACATGAGTTCGTGCCAGTCCCAGCAGATTGTTGTCGAGTTACCGTCCGGAATCTCCGGTCTGCTCCGCTTTCCGAACGAGAAGCTGCGTTATGCGCGCGCCCGGAAGGCTTCCAAACCGATCTACCCGTGTCGGTTCTTTCAATCTGGTGACCTGTTGTGCTGCCAGATCCGACAGCAACGGAGCTAAGCCACTGCCTTTCGCGATTACATCATGAGTTGTAAACACCGCCCGGACTTCATCATCGCCACCTTCTGCGTACAGAAACTGATTCCAGGGCAGAACGATCACTTGCTTGAGCAGGACCACCTCGAGACCGGGCACTCGCCCTTCCAAGTTGGTGATCCATGGTTTGGTCTCATCTGCCCATGTCATACCCACCTCGTTCCAGCCTCCGCTCCGGTTGCTGCACTCGCGCTGGAGTCTTTTGCTCCATTACATGGGCCAGCTCACGCCGGGGCACTGCAGTTCGCCCCACTCGCTCATCTCGGAGCGCAGCGTCGCGTGCCAACCGGCGAGCGGCTCCAAGCCCGCGTAGTACACCTCGGTGGATAGCTTGCGTCCGCCACATCTTGCGTGCCAACTCGGATGCAGATTGCCGTGCCCCGGAACGCGCAACCGATTCGCGTAGAAGCTCCCGGTCGCTGGTCACCACCGTTACGCCCTCGCGACCACGGGATGCAGCCACATAGAACAGTTCCTTCCCCATAGCGTCGCCTGAGATGACGACGGCGTCCACCGACTTGCCTTGGCTGCGATGAGCGGTAACTGCGTAACCGTAATCGAAATGTCTGTAGGATTCCGGAAGCAGCCGGCCGTCTTGCAGCTGAATCCGGCCTTGGTGGTCTATTCCAGAAACGGTGACCAGTTCGCCGTTCGTTGCCCTGAACCCCGCCTCGCGCCGGTTCGAGGTCAACAACAGCCGATCATTCGGTGCGACTTCGATTTCACGTTGCTCATAAACCTCAAAACATCCAGCTTGCTTGGAGTTGAACTCGTGCTCTTCCCCCTTCGCATTGCGGGCGACAATCTTCCCGGCCCTAACACCAACAACTTCGAAGGCTTCATTCTTTTCGGCATCTTTCACCGCACGATGAAATTCCAATATTTGGCCCTCGTTGAAGTTGCGAGCGTCGCTTTTCTGTGCCCTCGTCCAGTTGAGCGGCACGTGGCGTCTGACGCGAATGCTCTGGCAAAGCTCGCCGGCAAGCGTACGTTCGGCGCGAATCACTCCTGTGACATGGCCGATTTCCTCGTGTGTGGCACAAACGACGAGAACGCTGCGCTCCTGTCCGCGCACGTTTGGTCGCGCGTGAGCTTCGGAGTATGCCTGCTGAACCGCCTTGGCTTTATCTCGCCAGCCAACTTCGCGAATCGCTCCGATCTGCTCAAGTCTCTGGAAGCCGTGTTCTGGATTGCGCCGCAGCTCCCTAATTGCTTCGCGATAATCGCCGACGGACTGCCGTCGAACGTCGGTAAGCGAACAACTCTTCAACCGCGATTCCTGTTCCAGCACTCGCAAAGCATCGCCGGCTTCCACGCTCTGTATCTGCCGCGTGTCGCCGCTGAGGATCATCCGGGCCGAGTACCGTTCAACCAGCCGGAGCAATTGCGACATTTGGTTGCAGGACACCATGCCGGCTTCGTCAACGATGAGCACACGGCCTCTAAGCCCCCGTTGTGCTTGTTGATTGTAGAGCAGCCTCTCGATGCTGATCGCGGACAGAAAGCCCACCCTTTGCAATTCCTCAACAGCGCTCATCGTAGGGGCAGCAGCCAGCACATGCTGGCCGGCTTCCGCCAGGCCGCGATGGAGCTCTTGAAGCGTGACCGTCTTCCCAGTACCAGCCGCACCTCGCAGATTCACCACTAAATCGCGGGAGTCGAGCAGAAACCGGATGGCTTTCTTTTGCTCGGGCCCAACCCGGTCCGATGCAGTGAAATCATTACGGCCGCCCAGACGCTCGAAACGCCCAAGGCCTTGGTTGATACGCGCGACCATTTCCTGCTCGCGATCCAGGCTTTCACGCGTAGCCACCTCCTGGCCAGCTCGAAGGAAAGTACCAAGGGACTCCTGAAGCAGGAGCTGGCTGTTCAGTTCTTCGAGTCCAATGTTTCCGCGACCGTATCGTAAAGCCTCGGTCAGCAACTCGTCAATCCGCGCAACCGAGACCCGCTCGAAGATATGTTGCTGCGCATACTCCAGAGAGGCGCTGGCTCGATCTTGTCCCTCCCCCGGTAATTCAGAGCAGGCCAACGCTGCCTCTCGAAGTTGGGCAAGCGTTCTTTCGTTCTCGGTACCCAAGCGCGCTCTCTGTCGCCTTCGCACCTCTTCGGTCGAGATCTTAATCTGTTTGTCGGCCCGCGATTCCCGCACCAGGATGGCCACTTCGTT
>JASHOO010000770.1 GCA_030041035.1 Bryobacteraceae bacterium
GAGAGTCGTGACCACTCCGGTTTGGTGAAAGTCCGCCATGAATGCTCTCCCGCACAAACGACACCCAGGATTTCGACTGCTCCCCACGAGTCTGGCAATTCAGCTGCCAATTTGGCGGGGCTGATTTTGCGGGTGTCGGATACTTCAACCCGCTAGTGGAGGAATGCACATTTTGCCGGTCATGGAGATTTGTCCTGGTCCCCGAGGACCTCGAGAACTGCATCGTTCCATCCCGCTGGACCTTCCGGCACGGCCACCAGGGCTTTAGGAACGTGCTGCACGATAGCACTGAGCTCAGGAGAGCTGACCACGATCGGGATATCCACCGCGAGCAGCAAGGGAATGTCACTGCAACTGTCGCCCAGGCCGATGGTCTCGACCCCCCCATGCGCTCGGCGGAACATGCCGGCTAGCATCGTTACGGCGCCTCCTTTGTCGTGGCGACCGCAGACGTGATAAAAGCGGCCGCCTGGCAAACAGCTCAGACCTTGGGCGTCTAGAGCCGCTTCCAACTCACCCGAGCGCTCCGTATCGACAATCTCGAAGGGTTCGTCGTACTCGCGCTGCTTGGCTAATTCGGCTTGATCGATGGGGAGATGACAGGCAGAGGCGACTTGCTGGGCGGTCATATCGTGGAATGCATGTACCCGGCACCCGCTGGCATGCACGGCGGCGTCTAAACCGCGAACTAACTCCGAGTATGGCTTTCCCCACCTGATCACCTCGTACTCCTCCCGCCGGGTTGCGCCGGGAATCGCGTCCGTGAAGTATCCGCGCGGGATGAAAGCGGCAGCTCCATTCTCTACAACGAAGGGATGGACGTTGCCGAGCACCCGACGCCAGTGGTCGACCTCCGCGCGTGTCTTACTTGTCACCAGAAGCCACGGAATCCCACGTTCCTTCAAGACAAGGAGTGCTGCATTAGCGGCTTTCCAACAATACGTGTCACGCTCGAGTAGGGTGCCGTCTAGATCCGAAAATATGACTCTCATCACCGGGTTACGAGCCTCACTTTGGCCGAAGCTGACAATCGCGCGACTCTTCTGTCACTCTGTCATCGGTTCGTCTCCCATGAAGCGCGCTGCAGCTTTGCTGCCAACGCAACTTAAACCCTCAGATAGGCCCCATTTGGTAGGGTTTCGCACGTTTGGTTTTAGGGTCCCGCGCGGTTTGAAGCCCGATCCTTCTTACACGGCAGGTAAAGCTGTTTTACTTCACCAGGCTCTGGACAGACTGGCCGCCGGGCAGCCGGCGAAACCGTTTGATAGCAGGGTCGAATAGCCAGCGGATTCCGCATTGGCTCGCGGGATTCGGCTCCAGCACAACTGCACCCGTTTTCGTGGTCCCGGCGATGACAGCGGACGTACCACATCTGGCGGCGGCCATCTGCTTGAGCGCCGACGCCATATCAAACAGCTCAACCGACCGGCTCGAACTGTGGTATTCGAATACCATAGTACTGGGTGTACTGCTGCCTTCGGCAATAATTCCAAAAACGCGTTGGCCATCTTTCGAAAAACCAGCCATCTGAACCGAAAGTCTGCGGCCCCAGTCGCCATCGCTGGACAGAAGATCGGTAATGACCGGAGAGCCATCGCCGGCAGACTGAATGACGACCTTATAATCCGCCATGCAATCATGTGAATCCTTACTGTGGTCGTCCTCCGTTGAAATTCTGACGACCGCGGTCCTTCCCGCCGGGCTGTGGACTGCTTGAGTCTCAGCAGTAGACGCATTCGAGCAGTCGAGAGAAGCGACTTGCGCAGTAAGGAGCGGGGCGCTGACAAACAGCACCGTAAACCAACTGAGCGCTGAATGCACGCCGCTCAGCTCTTGATGCTGCGCGACGCGGCGTCCCAGTACACGGGCTTCTGGCGGAAGTACGATTCGTTGGCCATGTGACAGGCGATGGCGGCGTGGTTGCCGAAGACGGCGTCCTCGGTCACGGGTTTTCGCGACTTCACCGCCTGGAAGAAATTCCACAGATGCGGGCGGACGTCGTCCCAATCGTTGCCCCTATAGAGCTCGTCCGTCATGAGTGGTTCATGGCCAGGGATCGGATCGTGCTCCTTGTGCCATTCACTCACATATTCCTCGCGCATTTTCGCCGGGAAACTGCCGCAGTAATAGCTGGGGGCGAGGTCAATGCCGCGCTGCGGCGAGTAACGAAGCTCGAGTCCAGTGGCATCGAGGAGACCTTTGGGGCCCATGAAGCGCGCCTGTTCGGGCGTTTCGCAACCCAGATCAAGACGGACATAGACGGGGATGCCGTGATAGTCGAACAGCACGACGTGAAAGTCGGGCATGTTGCGACCGTCTTTCCAGCGAAAGATGCCGCCCAGAGCCTGGGCGGAGCGCGGTGGCTCGTTCCAGCCGAGCGTGACCTGCATGCCACTGAGCAGGTGGACCATCAGATCGCCCCCGACGCCGGTGCCGTATTCTTTCCAGCAGCGCCAGCGTGCGAAACGGTACTTATCAAACGGAATTTTGGGCGCGTCATTCAGCCAGGTTTCCCAATCGAGATTTTCCGGTGATAGATCGAATGGCGGTGGGTATTCCCAAGCGCCTGTAGGATCGTTGCGGCCCAGACTGAGCTCGACCAACTCGACATCGCCAATGGCGCCACTGTGATACATCTCGCGCGCCCGGGCGCAGAGAACCGAACTGACGCGTTGCGACCCGATCTGCACAATCCGGTTGTTGCGCTGAGCGGCTTCCACCATCTCGAAGCCTTGCTCGGCGGTGTGCGACATGGGCTTCTCGCAATAAATGTCCTTGCCGGCGTTGCAGGCATCGACAACCACCCGCTTGTGCCAGTGGTCGGGAACGGCGGCAATTATGCAATCGATATCCTTACGGTCGAGCAGCTCGTGATAGTGCCGCGTTGTAGGCAGGTTGGGATTATTGGTCAACTCCTTGGCGAGGGTGTGGCGGCCGTCATAGAGATCGGCTGCGCCGACGCACTCGATGCCCTGCAGACTGATGGCCGCGGGTAGCAGGCCGGAACCCTGCATACCAATGCCGATCTGGCCGAAGCGGACACGAT
>JASHOO010000091.1 GCA_030041035.1 Bryobacteraceae bacterium
GCCGGCCTCGACCAGAAGGATATGTGCTGCCGAAGGATCAATATGGCGAAAATCGTCGCGCAGGGTGTCGTTGGCGATCTCGCCCAGCGCGCCGGCCAACTCGACGCCGGTGGGTCCCGCGCCGACCACCACGAAGGTCAGCCATGCGCGCCGGGCTTGTGCGTCGGGTTCGCGCTCTGCTTTTTCGAAGGCCAGGAGGATGTGGCTGCGGATCTCGGTGGCATCCTCGATGGTCTTCAACGCGGGCGCGTACTTTTCCCACTCGTCGTGGCCGAAGTAAAAGTGACTGGAACCGGTGGCGACGAGGAGGGTGTCATAGTCGACCGCGCCGTCGCGCAATATGGCGCGCCGGTTTGCCGCGTCGATATCCACGACTGCGCCGAGCAGCACCTGGGTGTTCCGGTTGCGCCGCAGAACATGGCGCAGCGGCGTAGCGATCTCGCCGGGCGACAAGCCGCCGGTCGCCACCTGATAGAGCAGCGGCTGAAAGAGATGGAAGTTGCGCCGGTCGATCAATGTCACACTCACCGGCGCGCGACGCAGGGACTTGGCTGCGTAGAGACCGCCGAATCCGCCGCCAATAATGACCACGCGGTGCAGCGTGTCCGTCATGGCTGATGGGTCATGCGCTCCTGCGCCAGGCTGACCTGCCGGAGCAGGGTGAATTCATAGAGATTTTCCGCCGTGAGCAGTCCGACCAACTGCTCGCCATCCATCACCAGGGCGCACGCCTTGGCGCCGGAGATTTGCGGCGAGACGTCGCTCAACCTCGCATCGGGTGAAAGGCGCAGGAAACTGCGGTCCATGGCGGAGGCGACGTACGAATCCGGCCCCGCGGTGAGCATGGCGCGCATGAGCGCGGATCGCGTCAGCAGGCCGAGCACTTCGGTACCGTGCATCACCGGGAAGTCCTGTTGGGAGGTGGAAAGGAGCAAGTTTCCGGCCTCGCGGATGGTGTTGGAATGTGACAGGGTATGGAAGTCGGTGATCATAGCCGCACGCACAGGAAAGCCGCTGGTGAGCGAGCGCCCGCGCGCCGCCGCGCCTTCCTGCGCAGCACCCAGGTACACAAACAGTGCGACGAAGACCAGAACGAAATTCTGTGACAGCAGGCCGAAAAGGCCCATGGCAATTCCCAGAAAGCGGCCGGCGCTCGCGGCGATCTGCGTGGCTTCATCCTCCGGCTTGCGCAGGGCGATCAGCGAGCGCAGGATGCGGCCGCCGTCCATGGGGTAGGCAGGCAGGAGGTTGAACACACCCAGCAGGAGATTCCCGATGGCGATGCGCTCGACCAGATTCGCGTCGGTAGGCTCGGTCAGCTTCTCGATCGGCAGAAAATTGCCCTGCACGGCGAGCAGTGCCACTCCGATGATCAAGTTGGAGGCCGGGCCGGCCAGCGCGATGAGCAGCTCCTGCCGGGCTTTGGGCTGGCTCTCGAGCCGCGATACGCCGCCGATGGGAAACATGACGATTTCCCGCGTATGCAGCCCGTACAATCGGGCGACCACCGCATGGCAGATTTCATGCACCAGCACCGATCCAAACAGGGCGATGACGTAAATCGAGGTGGTGGCCGCGGATTGTTTTCCGCCCACGCCCACGAAAATCAGAAATACCAGCAGCAGTACGAACGTGAAGTGAAACCGGATGGGAACGCCGAACGCGCGCAGAGCTCCTACGGTTCCGGGGATGGGCGTATCGGCCGGTTTGTTCTCCGCGGGCGGAATCTGATCGGACATCGAATCCCCACTTCAATTGTCCCAACCGGCGGCATCACGGGCAAATAGAGCCTTCACGCCGGCTGTGGTTGGGTGAGACAATGCAGCGTGCCGAAGCCGAGCACCAGATCGACGGCGTGGATGCCGGCCACGGGGCGATCCTGGAAAAGCTCGGCGAGGATGCCGAGGGCGATGCGATCGTTGGGATCGTTAAAGGTCGGGACGATGACGACGGCGTTCGAAATATAAAAATTCGCGTAGCTGGCGGGGAGGCGGTAGCCATCGAAGAAAAGGGGCTGGGGCATGGGGAGAGCGACGACCTCGGGTTTCGAGCCGTCTTCCAGGCGGAGGTCCGGGATTCGCTCCCAGTTTTCGCGGAGCGGGCGGTAATTCACGTCCTTGGGGTTATTCTCTTGCATCAGCACCAGCGTTCTGGCGTTGACGAAGCGGCAGAGATCGTCAACGTGGCCGTGAGTATCGTCGCCGGCGATGCCGTTGCCCAGCCAGAAGATGTTGCTAACGCCGAGATATTCGCGGAGCGCTGTTTCAAATTGGTTACGGCCGAGGCCGGGGTTACGAATCTGTTTCCTGCGCGAGAGGTAACATTCCTCGGTAGTGAGGAGGGTACCGCGGCCGTTGACTTCGATGCCACCGCCTTCGAGGATGAACGCGCGGCCTTCGGCCTGGGCGTCGAACAGACGCTTGTGGAGCACGCGCGCGGCGGTTTCGGGCACACGGCGGTCCTTTTGCCAGTCGCGATATTTGGCCCAGCCGTTGAAGTGGAAGTGCACGATGGCGGTTTCGAGCTTCGCGCCCGTGGCACGGCGGACGAAGACGGGGCCGCTGTCGCGGGTCCAGGAGCGGTTGGTGGGATGGACGACGAACTCAACTTGCCGCAGGTTCACGCCGGCGCGGCCCAGATAGCGGCGGGCCTTCTTCTCCTCGACTGCGGAATTGACCATCAGGCGAACGATTTCGCCCCGGGTGATTTTGCGAATGATCTCGGTGTATACCCAGCGGATGGTGTCGAGCTTATCGGGCCAGTCGGAAGGGTGGTTGGGGCGAGCGAGCCAGGTGGCTTCGTGGGTTTCCCATTCGGCGGGCATGGAATAACCGAGCGAGGCGGGAGTCTCGAGGGCTGCGATGCGTGGAAGCGCCATACGTCGAGGATAAATGTGATTGCAAAATCTGTCCATTTCGACCGGCGTGTTTTACAGTAGTAGTTCAACACAAATCATGGCCAAGACTACGAATCATCATCGCCGCTATCGCGAAGACATGTCCGAGATGCCGGACTGGCTCAAAAAAAAGAAGTGCCCGAACCGCGACAAGTACCTGGCGGGCAAGCGCATTCTGCCCAAGAATCTGACGGGCAAGGAGAAGCTGGCCGATGTCATCGACAGCGCTTTCCTCGCCTACAATGGCGCGCGTTTGCGCGAGGTTTGCCAGCTTTTCACGGAAAAAATGCTGGAGCCGGATGTGACGATCGGGATGAGCCTTTCGGGCGCGCTGACGCCGGCGGGGCTGGGGTGCTCGTCGATCGTGCCGCTGATCAAAGCCGGCTTTGTCGACTGGATTGTTTCGACCGGCGCGATTCTCTATCACGACATGCATTTTGCCTTGAACTACCCGGTCCATTCGGGCAGCTTCAAGATGGACGACACGGAACTGCGCGACAACGACATCGTGCGCGTTTACGACGTGCTCTTGGGTTATAGCGACTGCCTGATGGCGACCGACGAGATTCTGCGCGAGATTCTGGTGCAGCCGGAGTTTCAAAAAGAAATGGGCACGGGGGAGCTGCATCATCTGCTTGGCAAGTACGCGGCGGAGTGGGAACGGAAGGCGGGACTGAAGGACGTTTCGGTGCTGGCGGCAGCGTACCGCGCGGGCGTGCCGTGCTACACGTCGTCGCCGGGAGATTCCACGATCGGCATGAATGTGGCGGGTGTGGAGCTGCGCGGGAACAAGCTGCGAATCAACCCGGCGATCGACGTCAATGAGACGACGGCGTACGTGCTGGCGGCGAAGCGCTCGGGCGGCAAGAGCGGCGTGGTGCTGTGGGGCGGCGGCAGTCCCAAGAATTTCATGCTGCAAACCGAGCCGCAGATTCAGGAAGTCCTGCGCATCAAGGAATACGGCCAGGATTATTTCCTCCAGGTCACCGACGCCCGGCCGGACACCGGCGGCTTGAGCGGCGCGACGCCCAGCGAAGCGGTGAGCTGGGGCAAAGTCGATCCGGACCGTCTGCCGGATGCCGTGGTCTGCTACACCGACACGACGATCGCCATGCCGCTGCTTGCGAGCTACGCGCTGGCACGCCACGAGCCGCGCAAACTGCGGCGGCTTTACGATCAGCGCGGCGCCATGATGCAGGCGCTGACCAAGGAGTATTTCGCGCACAACAAAGTGACGAAGCTCGACGGTTCCCGGCCCGTGTTCGCCTGATCGATGACGAAAAAACAACTGCTGGATGCGGCGCGGCGGCACGGCACACCCATCGTGGTGATCGATCACGAGATCATCCGGCGGAACTACGCGAACTTCCGGCGCTACCTGCCAAAGGTGCAGGCGTACTACGCGGTGAAGGCCAATCCGGCGCCGGAGATCGTGCGCACACTTTACAAGGCGGGCGCGAGCTTCGATGTGGCGTCGCTGCCCGAGTTTCTGCTGGTGCACGAGAACATCGAGAATCTGCCGGCGAAGGCGCGGCAGGATTTCATCTGGGACAAGATCATCTACGCGAACCCTATCAAGCCGAAGGAGACATTGGAGGAGTTAGATCAATACAAGCCGCTGCTCACTTATGACAATGCCGCGGAGCTCGAGAAAATCAAGCAGCACGCTCCGCACGCTGGGCTGGTGCTGCGGCTGAGGGTTCCGAACACCGGTTCTATGGTGGAGTTGTCATCTAAATTCGGCTGCGACACGGGCGAAGCGGTCGATCTGATTCAGGAGGCGTTCAATATCGGCCTGATTGTCGAAGGATTGAGCTTCCACGTGGGCAGCCAATGCACGA
>JASHOO010000771.1 GCA_030041035.1 Bryobacteraceae bacterium
TAATCGAAGAATCCGTGCGTTTTTCGATTCCGTGGTATGTGTGGTGCTCGGTCATTGCCGTCACTTCGGCCATGGTGGGAACGCACTGGGATATTTCCTGGCATCGTTCGATCGGCCGCGACACGTTCTGGACGCCGGCGCACATCGCGATTTATATGTGCGGTGTTTTGGCCGGGTTGTCGTGCGGCTATCTGATTCTTTCCACAACGATTGACGGTTCCTCGCCATTACGCAGCGCCGCGGTGAAGGTCTGGGGATTTCGCGGGCCGCTGGGCGCGTTCATTGCGGCGTGGGGCGGCATCGCCATGATCACCTCGGCGCCATTCGACAACTGGTGGCACAATGCATACGGTCTGGACGTCAAGATTCTGAGCCCGCCACATGTCCTGCTAATCACCGGAATAGTGGGGGTGCAGTTCGGGGCGCTGGTGTTGATTCTAGGGCAGATGAACCGTGTGACCGAGCGGGCGCGGGAGAAGCTCGAGTGGCTGTTCCTTTATGTGGGCGCCATGATCGTGGTTTGCCTCATGATCTTGATCTTCGAGTACGCAGTGCGACCTTACATGCACAGCGGGTTCTTCTATCGCGTCGTGTCGATCACCATTCCGGGAGTGCTGGCGGGCCTGGCGCGGGCTTCCGGACGCAAGTGGGCGGCGAGCATCGTGTGATGGGGATCTACAGCTTATTCATTCTAGGGTGCTTGTGGATTTTGCCCTGGTTTGCGGCGGCACCCAAACTGGGACCTGTGTACCAGCACGTGACGCATTTTGTACCGCCGGAATTCCCGCTGCTGCTGATCGCGCCGGCCTTGGCGCTGGACTGGCTTTGGCAGCGCTCGGCTAAGTGGAATCCGTGGATCGAGGCGGCTGTGTCCGGGGCGGTTTTTGTGGTGGTTCTGGTTGCGGTCCAGTGGCCGTTCGCCGATTTCCTGATGAGCCCGGCGAGCCGCAACCGGGTGTTCGGGACAATCTACTTTGATTACAATCTGCGTCCGAACAGTTTCTACGCCCGCTATCTGTTCATACCGCTGGAGAAGAGCGCAATCCAGTTCTGGGCGGAAATGGCGCTGGCGGTTCTCGCTGCGATATTGACCACGCGAATCGGGATGAGCTGGGGCAACTGGATGCGGCGGATCCGGCGGTGAATGGATGAGACTTCCGGTTCTGCTGCTGGCGATCTCAACCGTGGCATTTGCGCATGTCGGCAGCCCGGATGTGTTCTATGAGGGAAACGCGGGGCCATACCGTCTGCTGGTAGTGGTGCGGCCGCCGGCGGTGGTTCCAGGCGTGGCGGAAGTCGAAGTACGGAGCACGTCGCCGGACGTGCGCGTGGTGCGAGTAGTGCCCTTGCGGCTGACCGGCCCGGGAGCGCAGTTTGCGCCAACGCCGGACGTGGCACAACAGTCGGCGGACGATCCGCAATTCTACACGGGCAGCATTTGGCTGATGGGCTTCGGCTCCTGGCAAGTGCGAGTGGAAGCAGACGGGACGCAAGGCCGAGGCGAGTTGGCGGTTCCGGTGCCGGCGATGGCCCTGCGCACTGCGAAGATGCAGAAGAGCCTGGGTGCGGGTTTGCTGGCGTTGCTGGCAGTGCTGGTGATGGGGATGGTGAGCATCGTGGGTGCGAGTGTGCGCGAAGCCCAGCTCGAACCGGGTGTGGCGCCGCCGGAGAGAAATCGCAGACGCGCCGCCGTGGTCATGGCCGTGACGTTCGTGCTGGTGTGTCTGGCGGTTTACCTAGGCGGCAAGTGGTGGGATTCAGAAGCGACGGCCTACGCCAACAACATTTACCAACCGATCCACATGACGGCAACAGTTGAGACGAGCGGGCGGCTGATGCTGGAACTCCAGGATACGGGCTGGTTTCGCTTCAACAAGCTGGACGATCTGGTTCCGGATCACGGTCATCTGATGCACCTTTACGTGATCAGCGCGCCGGGGATGGATCGCGTGTGGCATCTGCATCCTGAAGAAACGATGCCGGGAGAGTTTGCCATAGATTTACCGGCGATGCCCGCGGGGCGGTACCGGCTGTATGCGGACATTGTGCATGCCGACGGCATCGGAGAGACGGGAACAACCGAGGTGGATATTCCTGCCGTGGCGGGCTCGCCTCCCGGGCCGGACGATGCTGGGGGGAGCGGGCTGCCGATCAGCCGGGCGGACTTCAACCGCACGATTTCGCCGCTTTCCGATGGCTACCGCATGGTGTGGGAGCGGGGGGCCGGGCCTCTTCGCGTGAAGCACGCCGAGCTGTTCCGGTTCCGTGTAGAAGACGCGAACGGCAATCCTGCCGGGCACATGCAACTCTACATGGGGATGGCGGGGCATGCGGCATTCGTGCGTGACGATTTTCAGGTATTCGCACATGTGCATCCGTCCGGGTCGGCGCCAATGGCGGCGCTGATGATGACCAGGGATTCGAGGGGGATGCACAACATGCAATCGATGCGGACCGATGCGCCACCGGCCGGGGTTTCCTTCCCTTACGGCTTTCCACAGCCGGGCGATTACAGGATTTTTGTCCAAGTGAAGCGCGCGGGGAAGGTGGAAACGGGGATGTTCGATGCGCGGGTGGAGTAGGGGAATGTGGGTCCTCCAGCAAGGCGGCTGAGCCTCTGTCTGGGTAATTGACTCCAGCGCCGTATCTGGACTCATAGCTGATCGCCGGCGGGATGGGTTGTTGTCTACGGCTATCTGTTTGGTCTGAGCTTCTATGAACGTAGCGGGTGTTCGATCAGGCTTGCCGACAGACCGCCCGCGCGGTAAGGTAGAATTCCCACACGGTCCACCGCTCGCTGGGCGGTGAGTCATGATCGGCACTACCGTCTCCCACTACCGCATCGTCGAGAAGCTCGGTAGCGGGGGCATGGGAGTGGTTTACAAAGCGGAAGACACGCGCCTGGGCCGCAGCGTGGCTATCAAGTTTCTGCCAGACGAATACGCTAAAGATCAGGCAGCGCTCGATCGGTTCCAGCGCGAGGCGCGTGCGGCTTCGGCTCTGAATCACCCCAACATCTGCGTCATTCATGACATTGGCGAGCATGAGGCGCGGCCCTTCATCGTCATGGAGCTGCTGGAAGGCCGGACACTGCGGGAGCGTATCGCGGAAAAACCGCTGAAGACCGATGAACTGATGGAGATCGCGATGCAAGTCGCGGATGCGTTGGACGCGGCGCACTCCAAGGGCATCGTGCATCGTGATATCAAGCCGGCGAACATCTTCGTCACACTGCGCGGGCAGGCCAAAATTCTGGACTTCGGTTTGGCCAAGCTGGCGCCGGAAGGTACGCGTCCGAAAGCCGCGTTGCCCACTTTTGCAGCCACAGAAGAGATGCTGACCAGTCCGGGCACGGCTGTGGGGACCGTTGCGTACATGTCGCCGGAGCAGGCACTGGGAGAAGAGTTGGATGCGCGCACGGATCTGTTCTCGTTTGGTGTGGTGCTCTACGAGATGGCGACAGGCGCCCGGCCGTTCACGGGCAACACTACAGCAGCGCTGTTTGACGCGATCCTACACAAGGCGCCCGTGTCGCCCGTGCGGTTGAATGCGGAAACGCCGCTTGAGCTGGAAAGGATCCTCAATAAGGCGCTGGAAAAAGATCGCGAGGTCCGGTACCAACATGCTTCGGACTTACGCGGCGATCTGAAACGGCTGAAGCGTGATACGAGTGCCAGCCGGTCCGAGGCAGCGGCGTTGGTGCCTGCATCCGCAGAATCAGTACGTCAGACGCCGCAAGCATCAGCGTCGGATTCCGTCGTCATCGCCGGCCTGATCAGGCGGCACAAGAAAGCTGCTATAGGGAGTGTTGCTGTGGTGGCTGCGTTGGCTGCGTTGGCTGCTGTGGTGTGGTTCCTCCTACATCACCCTCCCAAGCCTTCACCTGAGTTAACGCAGAAACGGCTGACCTTCAACTCCAGCGAAAATCCTGTCAACAGTGCCGCCATTTCTCCCGATAGCAAGTACCTTGCTTATTCAGATCGGGCAGGGATTCACGTGAAGCTGCTTTCGACGAATGAAGACCGGCTCATCCCAAGGCCGGCCGGAGTTCCAGCCAGCGCCTACTGGTTTGTCGATTCGTGGTTTCCCGACGGCACACAATTGCTCGCCGACGTATACGAACCAGGCGGCCAGAAGAGCATGTGGACGGTCTCGGTACTGGGGCAATCTCCACGACAAATTCGCGAGGGTGCCACGGGATTTGAGGTTTCGCCGGACGGGACGCGCATCGCTTTCAGTCCACTCGGGACGGCGGACAACCCGCGCGAAATCTGGGTAATGGGCAGTCAAGGAGACAACCCGCAAAAGGTCTTCGCGGTTGGAGAAAGTGAGTGGCTGCTGTACTCGGTGCACTGGTCCCCGGATGGACAGCGGTTAGCCTACGTTAGAGTGCAGCGCATTGCGGATAGTTACCAGGTCTCGATCGAAACCTGCGACCTTAAGGGTGCGAGCCAAACGGTGGTGCGGTCGGCCACGAACCTCTGGCTGGAGAATGCTTGCTGGCTTCCGGATGGGCGGATCGTCTACGCGCGCCGGGAATCGCTTTACTCAAGCGACGATAATCTTTGGCAAGTCGGCATCGATAACCACGCGGGCACTCCCACCAGCAAACCGAAACGCATTACCCAGTGGGCTGGATCTTACCTTGTT
>JASHOO010000772.1 GCA_030041035.1 Bryobacteraceae bacterium
TTTTCCTTTTTGTTCTCCTCAAGCGCGTAAACCCCACCCCTCCAGTGCGGCGCAATCTCCTCCGCGCGCTTTTTGTCCACATACTGCTCGATCAGCAGCGCATGGTCCAGTTCTCCCAACGTCCCCCACGCCAGTTGCTTGTACCCACGTCTGTCCGGAAGGCGTGGAAGTGCCGGCCGCGTGGGCATGGCGTGGGCAAAGTACTTCTCCGGATGCAAAATCTGCTGCGTCGAAACCGGCGCATGGCGGAACACTTCGGCAAACGCCGTCTCGCCGTCCTTCTCCACTACGGCGTTTTGAAACAGCATGCCCTGCGTGTAAGGAAACACCAGCGTGCGCCGCAGATAGAGCGGCGTGGAATCGTAGACCGGGTAGTCTTTGTCGTCCGATTCCATCGAACGGCTCATCTCCTCCACCGCCTCCGGCGACCCTTCGAGCGTGTGGCCGCTCCTGCGTTCCACCGCTTCCGACATCAGCCACGTCGCCTGCCCCTCCATCACGGCTTCGCGCGCCATCTCCTGGTCATCGTCATCGCCTTTCTTGATGAAGCGTTCCAGATGAAAATTCTGATCCGCCAGCGCGTGCGCCAGCTCGTGGATCAGCGCTTCTTGGCGCATATCCTTCGGCGCCCAGTCCGTGATGTACAGCTTTTTCTTGTGATAGTCGTAAAACGCCGCCGCCTGCTCGGTCAGCAGGTCCACCTCGTTCTTCTTCAGATCGAAATCCTGCGGCACAAATCCGAACTTTTTCAGCCCCAGCTCCTCGATCCGCAGATCCTCCTGCGAGGAATCCTCCTCGACGCGGTCTTTCAGGAATTTGTTGACGTCGCTTTTGGAAATTAAATCGAACGGAACCTTGCGATGAATCTTCAGTCCCGTAATCTCGTGGAGATCCTGTAGATCCTGGCCGATCTCATTGAATATGGAACGGTCGCCTGTCTCACACCAGATCGCGAAGACGCAGAGGAGCAGCGCAACCAGAAATAGCCTGATGCCTTTGATGGGTAAAAACTTAAGAGCAGGAATTCCCGCCGCTCGTTCCGAAGCCAACTTCCAGAATAACGGCGCTAGAATGGAACTTCAATTTGACCTGCGAAAACAAAGACAGTTACGACCTCTTCTTGTCCCGTCTCATCACACCGAACATGGCCTCCAGCACCGCTTTCTCGACCACGAATGCCGTTGCCAGACTCCCAAGAAGCGCCATGCCGATCACCGTTGCTACCATTTCTCCCGCCTCACTTGCTGTTAATGCAGTTTTGATGCCACCCGATTCTCGTACCCACGCGTGACTCCATGCTTATATCGTCCATGCACTTGCATTCCATTACGGTCGCCGACCCTCCTTTGCGCAGTTCGTATGGATTACACGCCCCGTATGCTTTACGCACCATCATCGAGCTGAAAACCGACGACGGCATCACCGGTATCAGCGAAACCTACGGCGGCGATGGTCCTGTCGCCGCCCTCGAAGCCCTCCGCGATCGTCTCACCGGCATGGACCCGTTCCGTCTCGCCGAACTCTATCAGCAAATGAATCAACCAGTTAGCGATGGCGACCGCAGCCAGACCTATCTCCTGCCCGGCGAAAATCCGCTCGACCAGAACGCCCGCACCTTCGCCGCCATCGAAATCGCCTGCCTCGACATCATCGGCAAAGCCATCGGCAAGCCCGTCTGTGACATCATCGGCGGCCGCGTTCGCGATCTTGTCCCATTCTCCGCGTATCTCTTTTATAAACATGCAGGTGGCGGCGGCTCAGGCAACGACCGCCGCGAAGACGAATACGGTGAGGTGTTGGATTCTCCTTCAGCCGTGCGCGAAGCCACGCAAATGATCGCCCGCTACGGCTTCCGCGAGATCAAGTTGAAAGGTGGCGTCCTGCCGCCGGATGTCGAGATTTCGACCATCCGCGCCCTGCACCAGGAATTTGGTGACGCCTATCCGCTGCGCATCGACCCCAATTGCGCCTGGTCGGTAGAGACGTCGGTCCGGGTCGGCCGCAGCCTGCACCAGGAGCTGTCCGGCGGCGGCTATCTCGAAGATCCCTGCCCAACTCTGGACGGCATGGCGGAAGTCCACCGGTGCCTGGTGGCTGAAAACAACCACACCCCCCTGGCCAGCAATGTCGCCGTCACGAATTTCGCCGATGTGCCCCGCGCCCGCTCGCGCGAAGCTGTCCAAATCGTTCTCTGCGACCCGCACTACTGGGGCGGTATGCGCCAGGTCCAGCATCTCTCCCACCTGTGTGGTGTGCTCGGCATGGGCCTCTCCATGCACTCGAATTCACACTTGGGCGTCAGCCTGATGGCCATGACGCACGTCGCCGCCGCGTGCCCCAATCTCACCTACGCCTGTGACACCCACTATCCCTGGCAAACAGCCGCCGACGAAGTCGTGGCCGGCGGCCGCATTCCCATCGAAAACGGTTGCGTCCGCATCCCCGATAAGCCCGGTCTCGGCGTCGAGCTCGATTACGACCAGCTCGCCCGCGGCCGCGAGCGCTACTCCAAACTCTCCTACCGCAAGCGCGATGACGAAGCCGAAATGCGCACCCACGTCGACCCCAACTGGAAACGCATCCTGCCCCGGTGGTGAAGGCGCAGCGCCCATCCGCCTTTACATCGCCCCACGCCGTCTGAAATACTTGGCCCAAGACGTCTCACCTTGCATGCAGTCCCGTGCTGTTTGCCGAATTCTGCTCACCGCATGGCTCTCGGCCGCTCCCCTGTGGGCCAACACCTTGCGCGGAAGAGTCACCGATCCCAGCGGCGCCGTCGTTGCCAATGCAAGAATCACCATTACCTCGCAAACAACCCAGGCCGTAAAAACACTGGTTTCCGATTCCACGGGCGAGTTCGCCGCCGATGGGCTTGATCCGGGCTCTTACTCGGTCGCCGTGGAAGCCTCCGGTTTCGAAAAGTTTCAGCAGATCGTCAACCTCTCCTCCGGCGATGCGAATCTCACCGTCGCCCTGAAGATCGCCGTGGCAGAGTCGCAAGTGGAAGTCGGCGGCAAGCGCTCGTCATTAGCCAATTCAGATCCCAACTACCGCGCCTTGCGCACCAACACCATCGCCGAGTCCTTCCACGTCGAAAATGTAGTGCTCAAGCGCGACGCCGCCGTGCTCACGCTGCGGGATGGAATCGTGAGCTTTACCCCGCCCGTACTCGGCCGCGTTGTCATGGCGGTGTTTCGCGGAACAGGTGAGTTCGCCTTTACTCCCCCGATTGCGCCCGAATCCAGCTACCTCGAACGGCTCACCGGCAACAAGTCCGTTGAGGAGCCATTCGACTCCGCGCTGCTCACCTTCACCGACGAAACCTACGACGAGATCCGCACCTCGGCCCATCCCGTGCCCGGCGAATCCGCCGCCCCGGTACTCGAAAGCTTCCGCCGCCGTTTGCGGCGGCGCGAGGAACTTCCGCGTACCATGACCGAGTATCTGGTCGCCGGTGACGATATTGCCAATATCGATGCCCAGCTTCTTGCCGAGCTCTACAATCTCCGCTACGCCGGATCGTTTGCCGCCTACCTCCACGGCAGCAAGCACGCCGATCTGCGTTTTCTCATCAAGCCGCGCGGCGCGCTCCCCAGCCTCGGACCGGACGAGGTCGCCCTCATCAATCTGGATACCGAGGGTACCCAGGACGGCATCTGGTATCTCAGCCACCGCCTCACCGAATGGCAGCAGCGCACTGCCGATTCCGACGAAGACAAGCGCATCATCGCCACCGAGCATTACTGGATGGATACGGTCCTGGGCAAGCGTGAACGCCTCACCGCTACCGCCGATATCCGCTTCCGCGCCCTGCGCGACGGAGACCGGGTCATTGACTTCGCTCTGTTGCCCAACCTTCGCGTCAGCAGGGTCACCACCGGTGGCACGAGCGAAGTCGGTTTCATTCAGGAAGGCCCCCGGTCCGACGGCTCCTTTTACGTCGTTCTCCCCGAAGCCACCGTCAAGGACCGCCTCTACCGGCTTCTGGTGGAGTACGACGGCGACAAGGTGGTTCGCAACGAGGGCTCGGGCAGCTATGCCGTCGGCGCACGCGAGAACTGGTACCCCAACACCGGCGCCTTTCACGACCGCGCCACCTATGACCTCATTTTTCGCGTCCCCAGAGGGCTTACTCTTGTCGGCGTCGGCAAGCTCGTCAAGCAGTGGAGCGAGGATAAGTTCGACGTCACCGAGTGGCGGTCCGACGTGCCCCTGGCCGTTGCCGGCTTCAACTACGGCCAGTTTAAGAAGAAGCAGACCCACGACGATCCGACCAACTATGATGTGGAGGCCTATGCCACCGTGGAGATTCCCGATTACCTGAAGAGTGTGCCGCACTTCGGCGCTATGACGCCTTCGGCGCTCGCCGAAAGCGCCATGGTCGACACCCAAAACGCGCTACGCTGCTATACGGTCTGGTTCGGCAGCGTGCCTTACGGCCGTATCGCCATCACGCAGCAGCCTGCGTTCAGCTTCGGGCAGTCCTGGCCTACGCTGGTGTACCTGCCGGTAAGCGCCTTTCTCGATTCCACCCAGCGGTGGGCGTTGATGGGCGGGAGCGCGTTTAAGTTTGCCGAATTCATTCAGGAGGTCACTCCGCACGAAGTGTCGCATCAGTGGTGGGGCCACGCCGTCGGCTGGGCCTCCTATCACGACCAGTGGTTATCGGAGGGATTCGCCGACTTCTCCGCCGGTTTGTTTCTCCAGCAGACGAACAAGGATCCGGCACCATACCAAAAGTATTGGGAGAACGCCCGCAAAATGATCCTGGAGAAAAACGAGTTCGGCCGCCGCGCCAATGACGCCGGGCCCATCTGGATGGGTCTGCGCCTCAACACGCCTAAGACCGCCTCAGCCTACCGCCGCATGATCTATCCCAAGGGCGGTTACGTACTCCACATGCTCCGCTATCTGATGCAGAACGAAAAGGGCGACCAGAACTTCATCGACATGATGCACGATTTCGTCAAAACCTACTTCAACCGCAACCCTTCCACTGAGGATTTCATCGGCGTCGTGAACCGCCACATGACCCGCAACCTGGACTTGGACGGCAACGGCACCATGGGCTGGTTCTTCCGCGACTGGGTATACGGAACCGAGATTCCTGCTTATCATTTGCAATATTCCCTAACGCCCGCCGAGGACGGCAAATTCCTCCTCACCGGCAAGGTCACGCAGTCCGATGTGAGCGATGCCTTCAAAATGCGCGTGCAGGTCTACGCCGATTTCGACGGTAAGCCGGTGCGGCTCGGCTCGCTGGGGCTTTTTGGATCGCAAACGACTCCCGAGTTTAAGATCAAGCTTCCGCGCAAACCCCGGCGCGTATTGTTGAACGCCAACCACGACGTTCTGGCTTCGTCCGAGAAAGCCGACGAGCTTTAGACGCCCCGGCCGCAAAGCTGCTCCCTGTGTCCTGCGGGCGTCGGTCGTTCGTCACTGCCCCGCTGGCGCTTGGACTGTGATCCAACTCGTTTCGAATCCCCTGGGCACCACAGCACGTTTTTGATCCGTTAAGATCTCCAACGTCCGAACCTTTGCTGGCTGGGCCGCCGGCGGCAGGTATATCGGGTCTCCGCGCCTGGGGATGCCGGCGCCGGGCGTCGTCTCACTGTGGTCCGGTTCGGCAAAAATTGGCGAGGAAACACCGCCGGTTTCCCAGGCTTCCAAGCGGATCGCAATATCAAACCGCGCCGGCGGCATCATCCAGTGCTGCATTTTGACGATCCGCGCTCGCACCGTCGCTCCCTTCGGGATCAGCACCTCCTTTGAGCCTTTCGCCCGCACCGGTTTGCGGACCGCCTCCACCACCACATCGCCGGCAGCCGCCACATCCGTATCGATAGGCTCCGCGAGGGCCACCGAGATCGGTAAGCCCGCGGGTAGTTTCATGGGCCCGGTGCCTGCATTGTTGGCCGCCGCCGTAGCCGGCGCAGCATCGCCAAACGAGATGCTCGATTCGCTCTGATATTCACGGCAGCCCGTATAGTTCGTGGTGACGTCGTCCTCAGCAGTGCTGGTCGATATAATGTGCAGCCGGCTCTGTTGGGGGAGCAGGAAGTCTCCTCGGCCGAAGTGCACCATCGCGTAGTCCGCGGTGGTGGATACCTCGCAAGCCTCGCTTTCGAGCGGCAGACTGCCGCTGCGCACCGCTAAGCGCCTGATGTCGAATGAGTCGCGATCGATGGCGACCTCGCCTTCGTACGCGATTGCCTGCCAATCGCTTCCGGCGTGAACCAAATAATGGCTGGCGCCCAAAGGAATTTGAAAACCATACTGGTAAAGCTCCTTGCCGTCGGCGAGCACTACGCCGTCGTAAGTAAAGCTGCCCCCGGAGTTGTCGAAAATGTCGGAAAGAAATGTTCCCAACACGCCCGTGCCAAACGGTCCCCTTCCAACCACGTCGAAGACGAACTTCGAATCAAATTGGCTGGCGCCCGCCCACGAACCGATTTCCACGCCGCCCGAGACTTTGACATCGAGTCGCAGCCGGTCCGTCAGGAAAAGATCGAGCCGGTAATCACGCGCATCGCGCTCGGCGCGGAGCTGCGCGCAGGAGGGAAACGGGACCGGCTGCTTGGGTGGCCTCAGATAGCTGCGATTGACCGTCTGGACGCAAGTGTAGTTGGGCAGACGCGCACAACTCGCGACGATCTTATCGCGCGCCTGTGCCAGCACATCGGTAGGATTTGGCAATCCCTGAGCCCAAAGCGCACCGGCCAGGGCGAACGGGAGCGCGCTGCGCATACCTCAAGCATACGCGCCCCAGCCTTCCAGCGGCCTGCCCTGCGAGCCACCTGCTTGCTTTTAGTGGTTAGCTTAGTTCACCCGCCGCGAGCCGCCCTACTGCGGGCACGAACTCGGATTCGCCACCGAGGTGGTGAAGAACGCCTGTCCCCCCTCGAACCCGACCGTGACCAGGCCGATCGGCTGCGTCGCGCAAACCGCAACTGAGCCCGTGAATAACGAAGAGCTGAAACTCATCTTCTGCGTAAGCGTGAAAATGGTCTGATTATTCGCCTGCAAGGTCTCCTGGAAGGACCCCTGCTTGCTACCGCTGGAGTTGTACACCGTTATCGTGACATCCGTGGTGCTGCTGTTCGGATTCGCGATCGCCATCCCGGCGTTATAACCCTGCTCTCCATTGATCAAAACCGGGAATTGGAAGACCTTTTGTGCCGTCGTCGATTGCGCGCCCACCGCGCCGCTGATCGCCGGGAAATTCGGCCCAAAATCGAAGAGGCTGAAAACATTCAGCGGCTGGCTCGAGGCCACGATCCCCCACGCCACCTGCAAACCGCCGGAATTCCGCGCCGAACTTTCCGCTCCCACTGTGGTGACGTCGTTTGGCGAAACGCTGAACTGGTCGCTGCTGGCCAGTCCTTTGCCCGACAGGGGCACGGATGTCGATGCGCCGGCCTCATTGAAGAAAGTGATATTTCCGGAAGCAGTCTGGCTGCCGCTGTTGGCCAGCATCACCTGTGTGCTCCACCCCCCGCCATACGGAAAGTGTGCGACCACATATTGGAAAGCCAGCGACGCGGAACTCGCCGCCAACGGCTCGATCGGCGCATCCGAGTTAAACACCGAACTGAGCGACGCCGGCTCCTGGGCCAGAGCGATTGCCGAAGAAAGGAGAAAAAATGCTAACGTGCGTGAAGCCTTCATGCCCCTATTGTTAGGGAATTCGCCCGCCCGTTCAATGCGAAAGCCCAAGAGTTTACGTGTTTTATTGTTAAATTTCCAATTCAGGCGCAGTCCTCTATAACCCATGATTTTTCCTGGTTTTTCCCCAGGAGTGTTAACTTGATCCCATGACCTCAGCCGAGTTGCGCAACCAGCTTCGTGGTGTTCTGGGATTCCCCATCACACCCTTCCGCCAGGACTTTTCGCTTGATTTGGATGGACTTGCCCGCAATGTGGACCGGATGGCCTGCCATCCGTTTTGCGCCCTGGTGGCGGCGGGCGGCACGGGCGAATTGTATTCGCTGAGCGTCGCGGAAATCGTCGACGTCGTTCGCGTCACCGTCCAAGCCGCCGCAGGACGCATGCCGGTTGTCGCCGGCGTCGGTTTCAACGCCGCTCTAGGCGCCGAGATTGCCCACGGCGTCGAAAAGGCCGGCGCCGCGTCGCTGCTGGTGATGCCGCCCTACTATGGCAATCCGCCCGAACAGGGGCTGTTTGACTACTACGCCGCCATCGGCCGCGCAACCGGTTTGCCGCTCATGATTTATAGCCGCGACTGGGCGGTGTTCTCGCCGCAACAAGTCGCGCGCCTGGCCGAGCGCCTCCCTGCGCTCGCCGCCTGGAAAGACGGCCAGGGCGACGCCCGCAAATACCAGCGCATCATGAGCTACGTCGGCGACCGCCTGGTTTGGCTGGGGGGCATTGGAGACGATTGCGTGCCGGCCTATTTCGCTATCGGCGTACAAGCTTACACCTCCAGCATCTCCAACATCGCGCCGAAGTTGTCCTTGCAACTGGCCGAAGCCGGCCTGGCAAAAGATTTCGCACGTCTCGACGGCCTGATGCGCCGCTACGTGCATCCGCTCTACGCCATCCGCGACCGCATGCGCGGCTATGAAGTGGCGGTTATGAAACAGGCGATGGAGATTCTGGGGATGGCCGCCGGCCCCGTCCGGCCGCCGCTCGCCGCCTGCCGGGCTGAGGATGTCGCGGACATCCGCCGGCTGCTGGAATCGTACCGGGAAGTCATAGAAGAGAGGGAATCCGGCGGAGTAGCGGAACGCTCCCCGGCGGGAGCGGGAAGGAGCTTTCGGTAGGGCGTCGGAGGCAAACAGTGGAAGAAATTTCAGAGGACCGAAATCCCTCTTTGGTTCCAACGATACGCCCGGTGTAATCGCTCACCGGGCCCACGGAGCGCCGCACGTGCTGAAAATAACCAGATTATTTTTTTGCGACCGGCGTCACTTCAAGAAACCGCCGGCGCCGCTTGCGCCGGAACTCACCGCGTCGTTCAGCCGATCGTCGAGCGCTCGACGACCCAGATAAGCATCGTCATCCGGTTGCCGTTTGGCTGGCTCGCTCCGCATGCTTTTGTTCCAGATCGAGCAGGAACCGTTTCCAGGCGAGCCCTCCGCCGAATCCCACCAGCTTGCCTGAGGCACCGATGACCCGGTGGCAGGGCACGATGATGGGAATCGGATTGCGCCCGTTGGCGGCTCCCACCGCCCGTACCGCGCGCGGCGCGCCGATGGTCGAGGCGAGCTGGCTGTAGCTTCGCGTCTCGCCGTAAGGAATGTCACAGAGCGCATTCCATACACGTTTTTGGAAACGGGTGCCAATGATCTCGAGGGGCAAATCGAACTTTTGGAGCTGACCGGCGAAATAAAGACGAAACTGCCGCAAGGCGTCGCGCATCAGCGTAGATGTAGGATTGTCTACACCGTGTGAACCGAATTCCACACGCCGCACCCCAACTGGGCCAGTTTCGATGGAGATGGAGAAGCCATTTTGAACGTGGAAGTCACATCGTTCGTACATGCAAAACCAGTGTTACAGATTGTGGTTTTTTAATCCAGTTTTGTGCGTCAGCGGGCTAACGCGAACTGATACAAGCTGTTATAATTTAGGGTTTTAGCCCCTATATCTCATATGCCCTTGAAGCCCATCGCTGTCAGCTACAGCGCGGACAAAAGGATTTACCTGCTTCGACCGCGTGGATTTTGCGCTGGTGTAGTGCGTGCGATCGACGTGGTGAAAATCGCGCTCGACTTGTACGGACCCCCGGTGTATGTGCGTAAGGAGATCGTGCACAACAAACACGTTGTTGACGAACTGCGGGAGGCCGGCGCGATTTTTGTCGAGGAACTGGCGGAGGTGCCAGTAGGAGCCAGAGCCATTTTCAGCGCCCACGGCGTATCTCCCGAGGTGCGGCGCCAGGCCAAACTGCGGCAGTTGCAAGTCATTGACGCTACCTGTCCGTTGGTCACCAAAGTGCACCTGGAGGCGGTGAAATTCGCCAAAGAGGGACACACCATCGTACTCATCGGCCACAAGGACCATGACGAGGTGATTGGTACGCTCGGCGAGGCGCCCGGGCAGACCTTCCTGGTTTCGACGGTGGAAGATGTGGATGCCTTGCACGTTCCGGACCCCGCACGTGTCTGCTTTTTGACCCAGACGACACTCAGCTTGGATGAGACGCGCGATATCGTAATCCGGCTGAAGGAGCGGTTTCCGCAGATTCAGGGCCCTCCGGCGCAGGACATCTGTTACGCCACAGAAAACCGCCAGATGGCCGTAAAGGCGGTAGCGGCGTTCTGTGATCTGCTGCTGGTGGTGGGA
>JASHOO010000773.1 GCA_030041035.1 Bryobacteraceae bacterium
GTGCGTGAATAGCGGAACGCGCTTTACCGCCACCGGCGCGAAGTATTCATCAATCTCCTGCATGATTTTGGCCTGCGATGCGCGCCACTCTTCGAACCAGGCGTCGGTCACCGTCTGCGGCAGCACGCGGTTGACGATGATGCCATCCACCGTGAGCCCGTGCAGCGAAAAGTACACAAAAGCGCGCTGCGTCTCGCGCAGCACCATCTTCTCGGGATTGGTGACGAGGCGCACGCTGGTGACCTCTGCGTTCTCAAGCAGGTCGGAGATTCCGTCGAGCCGCGCGAACAGATCCTGCACGTTGGCGAAGTAGTTGTCGGTGGGCAGTTCCACGGGAGAAATGCGGTTGGCCACCGGCCGCACGGCTTTGAGCAGGCCGCGTTGAAACGGAAAAACGTGCTTCATGTACCACTCGAGGGTGGTCGGCATGCTGACGAAGCGCATGGATTCGGCCGTGGGCGCGCAATCGAGCACAATCACGTCGTAGCGCTGCTCGCGCCGGAACTGATTGACGTACATCATGGCGCTCAGCTCTTCCATGCCGGGCAGGATGGCCAGCTCTTCGGCCTCTACGTCGCTGATGCCGGTGGTGCGCAGCACGGAGACGACGTACGTTGAGATTTCGCGCCAATGGCGCTTGATCTCTTTCTGGATGTTGACCTCGTGGATGGAGAGCTTGCTGTCGATCGGATAGGGGTCGTTGGTCCTGCCGCCGAACAGCTCGGACTCCAGGTCGAAGGCGTCAGCCAGGCTGTGGGCCGGGTCGACACTCATCACCAGCGTCCGGTAACCCAGACGCGACAACTGAAGGCCCGTAGCCGCAGCAACGCTGGTTTTCCCCACGCCGCCCTTGCCGCTGAACAGCAGAATGCGCATACTTCCATTTTAGGTGTTGCGCCGGCGGATTCGCTCGGCGGATGTCGGAAATCTGACGCTGACCGCCGGCCGGGCTCTAGGGCGCCCCGTACATGGCCGCGTAACCGAGCTGCTGTTTTTGGTAATCGCGCGGATACGAGATCTCGACAGTGCTCACTTCCCCGTTTGGCCCCGCGGTTGCCGTGAGACTGGGATTGATTCCCGTCCAGAACGTAGGGAGATTCAGCTTTCTGTATCGCGCCACCACCTGATCGCGGAGCGCCGTATCGAAGTGCAAACCGTACTTGTCCACCAGAGCTTTGATCGCCTCATAGTCGCCTTCGGCTTTGATGCGCATCAGCTCGGCCAGCAGCATTCCCACGCCCTGGTGCATCTTGTCGTAGTCCCGCACGGTGAGGTACGCTTTGCCGTCGCGCTCGACACGGGCAATGGCGCCGGTTTTATCCAGGATGTAGTTCACGATGAGCTGGCGGTCGCGATCATGATCCTCTTCGAGGGTGTCGCCCTTCAGCACTCTCCGCAGTTGCGTCAGCGCCACGCGAGTCGAAGAATCGTACAGAGCCTTGGCCACATCGGGGCTTGAGACCAGCCCAAGCTCCTGCAATTTGGGATCAACGATGTTCCACAGTGCCATGAGATCGGCACGGGCCTCTTCCAAAGTCGAATAATATTCCTTCAGATAAAAGGCGGGCTCGTGCGTTAACTTGGGGCTGAGCTTGCCCGAGCCGTGGCCGATGATCTCGTGCAGCGCCACCATCAGGTCGTCGGCCTCGTCGCCGTATTTTTTGCCACGCGCGATCTCCTCGGGTGAGTAGGCAAACTCCTCGAGTGTGGCCGAACCCGTGGCATGGGAGAAAGCGCGCGAGGATCCCGTGAACAGGAAACTCTTGGAACCGTACTGCTGGTGGATCTCGTTTTCATTCGGCAGGTTGTCGCCGATCGTGGTGACGGGGAAATCCCCGGTCTCAATCAACGCTTCCACCGCCTTCGCCGCCGGCGGCTTCACGCCCTGCTTTTTGTACTTCGCATCCCACGGCGCGTGATCTTCGAAATACTGCGCGTTGGCCGCAACCTTCTGCATCAGGGCGTTGACGCGCTGATCGGTCACGCTAACAAAACTCTGCGAAGTTCCCTTCGCGCCGCGCGCATCGCGATAGACCTCGATGAACCCGTTGGCAAAATCGACGTTGGCGTTGTTCTGCACCCAGCTCGCGTCAAAACGCAGCCAATCTTCGGGCTCGCCGGACTGGTAGAAGCGGATCAGATCATCGATGACCGTGTCCTGGCCGGGCTCGGCAAAGGCGCGCGCCTTCTGAAAGTTTTCGATGGCTTTGCTCAGGAACCGCGCGTACAATCCCGGCGGAATACGTCCGTCCGGCGTACCTGCGCGATACACTTCTTCGACCAGCTTGCCGTCCTTCGATTTCACCAGGCGTGAATCGAGCGGATAGCGTTCGTGAAAATTCTTCAGATCCAGCAGGCGGACACCGGAGTAGAAGTTATTGGCGCTGGCTTCGAGTATGTCAAGGCCCGGCGGCGGATTCTTCGTCGTGATGGTCGGCTGGAAATTGGGGTCGAACAGGGCCGGCTTCAGATCACTGATCTCTGCGGTGAAGTCGGCTTCGGTGGTGATCGGCTTGCCGGCGCCGTACGGGTCGCCGATCCGGAGACCGTTGCGTATGGCCTGCGATCCGGCCGCCTGCAATTCCTCGAAAGTGAATTCCGGCAGAAACTTCTGCGCGGTGGTTTCGTTGTGGTTGCCCTTGTTCGCCCAGAACAGCTTGGTAAATGCAACGATCTTGGCGCTGACATCGGGCTGGATCCCCTGCGGATGCGCCACCAGCGCTTCGAGCAGCCGCTTCTCGCGCAGACCGTAAACCGAGAGCTGATCGTAAATGATGGGATCGATCGCGATCGACGCCTGGCTCAGCCAGTAAGCCAGTGTCTGCTCGCGCGGTGTGATCTGGCTGAAGCTGTCGGCTGCAAGCTGCATGAAGCCGGTTGTGCCGACACGCTCAACCAGCGTGCTATCGGCGGCGGCACGCTCGGCCTCCGCTCCCGTTTTGTTCCCGCAGCCCGCAAGAACCAGGACCGCAGCCAAGCCGACATACAAGGATTTCAAAATAGCCTCCCGGAAGCCGTGCACTTTGGCCGGCCGGTGCGCAACTTCATGCCCGGCCCGCGCATCCCTAGGGATGTACACACGGAACACTCTGACGCGCTACCTTCGAAGATTGTAAAATATTTATTTACCATTTCAGGAGAGATGATGAGCCAAGCCACACTTGTTACAGGTTTCCTGGCGCTGGCGTTGTGCGCGCTGCCGGTGCTCGCCGCTGACAAGAAAGGAGACCCCGATAAGGGCAAGGAAACATTTCAGCAGTGCAGCGTCTGCCACAACGCGGACAGCACCGAAAAGAAAATGGGTCCCGGATTAAAGGGACTTTTCAGCCGCGACAAGATGAATAACGGCAAGAAGCCCACCGAAGCCAACGTGCGCGCGAAAATTGATGAGGGCGGCAACGGCATGCCCGCCTACAAGGAAATGTTGTCCGACGATGAGAAAGACGACCTGATCGCTTATCTGAAGACGCTGTAACTTTTTTCTAGATCCCTTTCGCCAGAAAGCCGCCGTCCACGGCGATGGTCTCTCCGGTCACAAACGACGCCGCATCGGAAGCCAGGTAGATCGCCGCACCCACCAGTTCCTCCACCTGGCCCACGCGGCCCATCGGCGTGCGGGCGCCGATGGCGGCGGAGCGCTCCGGAATATCCAGCACCTTCGAGTTCAACGGGGTACGAAAAACTCCAGGGGCGATCGCGTTGACGCGCACGTTGTATTTGGCCCATTCGCAAGCCAGCGACCGCGTCAGCAGCAGCACGCCCGCCTTGCTGGCAGCGTAAGACGTCACCTCGCCAAAACTGACGAAACTGGTCATCGAGCAGGTGTTGATGATCGATCCGCGCTGCTGCCGAATCATCTGGCGCCCGAAAATCTGGTTCGCCCGGAAAGTGCCGTTCAGGTTGGTGTCGATGATGCGATTCCACTCCTCATCAGCAATATCCGCCGTCGGCATCTTCTTCAGCGCTCCAGAAGTCACCATCAGGAGATCCACCTGGCCGAAGGCCAGCACCACTTCGTCGCACAGCTTCTGGAGGCTGGCGCGATCCTGTACATCGCTCGGTACGCGCAGCGTCTTCGAGCCGAGCGACTCCAATTCGGCTGCCTGCGTTTCCACGCGCTCACGATCGCGGCTGCTGGCGATGGTGGTGGCACCCGCCCGCGCAAACCCGCGCGCAATCGCCTGGCCGATTCCGCTCGTTCCGCCCAGCACCACCGCGATCTTGTCTTTCAGGGAAAACTTCTCATCGAGGAAGCTCATAGCAATCAGGAGGGCATGATATCAGCATTCTGATTACCCACGGCCGATTGGAGCGGCGAGAGCACCGTAGCGGTTATTTCACCAGCATTGCGCCACAGAGGCCCAAATGCCGATCTGCCGACCAGCACGCCCCGATCTTTCTCCGGTTCATGATGGCGAGCCCGTGCGCATCAGCAAGGGTGAGCGCCTGATCGGCAAAGCGCGTCACCAGAGTGCGCGATTCAGTCATCTGTCCATGATCAAAAGGCTCGATCCGCAACCGAGGCAGCTCATCAACGAAATTGAGAAACTCGACCGCCCTTCTGCCGTCGTAGCGCCGTAAGAACCATCCGTGGCCCTCTGCGATGACCAGGGCGGAGGTCACCAGCGCAGGTGGCTGGGAAAACAGCCGCCGGTACAGCCGATGGTAACTATCCGATCGGTCCAGAAAAGCAATCAACGCGGAGGTGTCCACGTAAACCTCGCGGCTTGGCTCAATCCTTCGGTCCATAGACGATGTCATCGATGGTGCGGCTGGAGCGGGTATTCCCCGATTCGATGAATCCGGCATAGCGCATCCACGGCTTGCTGTCGTCGGCGGGCAACACATCGCGAATCGCCCGGCGCATAAGCTCCGCGAGCGAGATGCCTAGTCGGCGTGCCTGCGCTTTGGCCAGCTCGTACTCTCGCTCATTCAGACTGATCTGCGTGCGGATCATGTTATCATCCCCAATTTCTATGATAACAATTGGCACTCGAGACTTCGGCAGGCGATCAGGCGATCGCAGGCTTCCCATCCCGCGGTCCGCTTCCTACATGAACATTCCTTTTCATTAACGCTAGATGAAGCTCCGCAACTCGGCCCTACCTCTTCGCGTTTGTAAACGCAGGAGGACGGTATGAAACGAACGTTTTGGTTAGTGCCGGCATTGGCAATTTTCGGCGCGGTGGGTTGTGCCGCAGGCGGCGCGTATTATGTCGCACCACCGCCGCCGGCTCCGATGGTCGTTGGGGCTGTCGGCTACGCGCCGGGCCCCAGCTATGTGTGGATTGAAGGCTTCTGGGATTGGCGCGGACGCTACGTCTGGGTTCCTGGATATTGGGGGCGCCCGCCCCGTCCGCATGCGGTCTGGGTGCCTGGCCGCGCGATCTACGCGCACGGCCGCTATCACTATCAGCGCGGTCACTGGCGCTAACCGAGCCGTGTGGCGGCGGCGTCTGAGTGAGAAGACGCCGCACGCGCTGCTTCCTCCAGCGACAATGGTTTCATGGACCATCGCCAGGCCGCACGATACTGGGAAGCGAACGCGCTCGCTTGGACTCGCCTGGCTCGCCAGGGCTGGGATGTTTATCGTGACGCCGTCAATACGCCCGCCTTTCTCGATCTGCTTCCCGACGTGACCGGGAAGCGCGGGTTGGACGTCGGCTGCGGCGAAGGCCATAACACGCGACTGTTCGCACAGCGCGGCGCGCAAATGTTCGCGATAGATGTCGCACCCACCTTCGTCCAGTTCGCCGCCGAGGAGGAGCGCACGCAGCCGCATTCCATCCGTTATGCGGTCTCCGATGCCATGGAGTTGCCCTTCGCCGCCGGAACGTTCGATTTTGCAACGGCTGTCATGAGTCTCATGGACGTTCCCGATCACGCCCGTGCGCTTCAGGAAATTCATCGCGTCCTTCGCGCGGGCGGCTTTCTTCAGTTCTCCATCATGCATCCCTGCTTTTCCCCGCCGCACCGCCGCCTTCTGCGAACCGAACACGGACAAGCCTATGCGGTCGAGGTTGGCCGCTACTTTGAGCGAGTCGATGGACGCGTCGATCGCTGGCTGTTCTCCGCTGCCCCGAAAGCGGCCAAAGCCGGTTTGCCCCCTTTCGAGACGCCGGTTTTTCATCGCACGCTGGCGGAATGGCTCAACGCCGTGATCCACGCCGGCTTCACGCTGGAGCGCGTGGCCGAGCCCAAAGCCGACGACGACACCGCGCGCCGGGTGCCCGCGGTGGAGGACACCCGCGTGGTCGCCTATTTTCTGCATGTGCTTTGTCACAAGCGCTGACACGCACCCCTTCGCTTCGTTAGACTGAAATTACACCTGGATGCACAAACTTCTGCGGACCTGCGCCCTGCTAATCGCATTTTCTGCGCTCGCGCTCGCCGTTGACTGGAAAGCGCTCAAGCCCGAAGGCTACGTCAGCGATTTCGCGCACGTGATTGACCCGCAAAGTAAAGCCGCTCTGGAGCAGTACGCCGGGCGCGTCGAACAAGCCACCGGCGCCCAAATGGCGCTGGTAACTCTGCGCACCCTCGAAGGCGAGCCCATCGAGGATGTCGCCAACACCATCTTTCGCGCCTGGGGCGTGGGTCAGAAGGGCAAGGACGAGGGCATCATGCTCCTGCTGGTGGTGGGCGACCGGCGCAGCCGTCTCGAAGTCGGCTACGGGCTCGAGCCCATTCTGCCCGATGGCTTCGACGGCAGCGTCCTGCGCGATATGCGTCCTGCGCTACGCCAAGGCCAATACGGCGAAGCCATGATGGCCGCCGCCGAAACTATCGGCTCGACCATCGCTCACGCCAAGAATGTTTCGCTCAATGCGCAACTGCCCCGGCGCACGCAACGCTCCACCGGTGGTTCCATCCCCTTACCGGTGATCCTGTTCGGAGTGTTTTTCCTCATCTGGCTCATTCGCGCCGGCAGCCGCGGCGGCCGTGGTGGAGGCGGCGGATTCTTGACCGGCCTCCTCCTCGGCAACCTGATGGGCCGCGGATTCGGCGGTGGTTTCGGGGGCGGCGGCGGAGGTTTCGGCGGCTATGACGGCGGCGGTGGCGGTGGCGGTTTCGGCGGTTTCGGCGGCGGCGATTCGGGCGGCGGCGGCGCGTCGAGCGACTGGTAGTAAGATGATCGAGACCCCATGGAAGATCTGCTGAACCAGCTCCTCGAGAAGCTCAACAAGACCCTGGGCGATCGTATCGTCTCCGTCGTTCTCTACGGCTCCGCTGCTTCCGGCGACCATCACGAAGGTTTTTCCGATTTGAACGTGCTCTGCGTCCTCAACGAGATCACCGTGCCCGAGCTCGAGCGCTCCGAGCCGGTTTTCCGCTGGTGGCGTGAAAAGCGGAATCCCTCGCCGCTGTTACTGAGCGAACGCGAACTCGCGACCTCCACCGACTGCTTCGCCATCGAGTTCCACGACATCCAGGCGCATCACCGCATCCTGCAAGGCAAGGATGTCGTCTCGGCGCTGGTCGTAGAAGACACCTTCTACCGCGCGCAGGTGGAACACGATCTTCGCGCCAAGCTGCTGCGGCTTCGTCAAAAAGCATCCGGCGCGCTGGGCGATAGAGACGTCCTCCGTCACCTGCTCGCCGATTCCGTTTCCACCTTTTGCGTCCTGTTCCGGCACGCCCTCATCCTGCACGGTGCGCCGGAGAAAATCAGGAAACGGGACATCATCGAACAGGCCCGGGAAACCTTCGGCATCGACCCGCAGCCGTTCACTCAGTTGCTCGATCTGCGCGAGCAGCGCATCAAAGCCAAGGAACTGGAACCCGTCGGGCTGCTCGATTCGTATCTCAAACAGATCGATATCGTCATCAACGCCGTGGACCGGCTCGAGAAATAGAGGAGCGAACAAACTCATGAAGATTGCCCTGATTGTGATTGCCGTGCTGTTGATCGTCGGGCTGGTGTTCGGAGGCAAGTACGTCAGCACTTACAACCAGCTCCAGACCGAGCGCGAGTCCGTAAAGGCCGCCTGGTCGCAAGTGGATGTCGCGTTGCAGCGCCGCGCCGATCTCATCCCCAACCTGGTCGAAACGGTGAAGGGCTATGCCAAGCACGAAGAGAAGGCCATTGACGACGTGGCCAGTGCGCGCGCCGCCCTCGTCGGCGCGAAAACGCCGTCGGACAGAATCGCCGCCAATTCGCAGCTCGATGGCGCTCTGGGCCGCTTGCTCGTGATCGTCGAAAATTATCCCAACTTAAAAGCCAACGAAAATTTCCTGCGCTTGCAGGACGAGCTGGCCGGAACCGAGAATCGCATTGCGGTCGAGCGTCGCAAATATAACGAAACCGTCCAGAGCTACAACACCAAGATCCAGTTGTTCCCCGATAACATCGTGGCCTCCATGTCCGGTTTCCAGCGCGAAGACGCCTATTTCAAAACCGAGCCCGGCGCCCGCACCGCCCCGAAAGTGGCATTCTGACGCTATGACCACCCCCACCTTTGCCAACTACATCAACGGAGAATGGCACGAAAGCGCCCAGACATTTGAAGACCGGAACCCGGCCAAAACCGACGAAGTCGTCGCTCAGTTTTCCAAGGGCACCGCCCAGGACATCGCCAATGCCGCTGATGCCGCCGCTTGTGCGTTCCCCGCGTGGTCCGCGACCGCCGGCCCCGCGCGCGGCGCCATCCTTTACAAAGCTGCCGATCTGCTCGACCGCCGCTTCGAATCCCTCGCCGCCGAAATGACGCGTGAGGAAGGTAAAACTCTGCCCGAAGCCAAGGGTGAGGTCCGCCGCTCCATCAACATCTTTCGCTATTTCGCCGGTGAAGGCGCGCGCATGCCGGGCTTCATCGTTCCCTCCGAGCGCGACCGTGTCCACATGTTCGCCATCCGCAAACCCATCGGCGTCGCCGGCCTGGTCACGCCGTGGAATTTTCCCAGCGCCATTCCGGCGTGGAAGCTCGCTCCCGCGCTCGTTTGCGGCAACACGGTCGTGCTGAAGCCCGCCTCGGCCGCACCCCTGAGCTCATGGCGCATTGTTGAAGCGTTGCATGAAGCCGGCATTCCCCGAGGCGTCGTCAATTTCGTCGCCGGCTCCGGCAGTGAATTGGGCAGCGCGCTGATAGCGGCCAAGCCGCTGAAAGCCATCTCCTTCACAGGCTCCTGCCAGATCGGCAACTGGCTGCATGCCGAAGCTTCCCAGCGCCGCCTGCGCATCCAGCTCGAAATGGGCGGCAAGAACCCCACCATCGTTCTGGCTGACGCCGAGTTCAACTCCGCCGTGGAAAACGTCGCCAACGCCGCGTTCTTCTCCACCGGTCAGAAATGCACCGCTACCGGCCGCGCCATCGTCGAAGACGCCATCTACGATAAGTTCCTCACGGCACTCATCGAACGCACCAGAAAATTGAAGGTCGGCGACGGCATGCAACCCGGCATCGATATCGGCCCTCTGGTTGACCAGAATCAATTGGACACCGTGCTGCGATACATCGAAATCGGCAAAAAGGAAGTAGGAGCGCCCAAGATCGGCGGCAACCGCATCACCACCGGCGGCCTCGAAAAAGGCTATTTCGTCGAGCCCACCATCTTCGCCGATGTGGAAGAGAGTATGACCATCGCTCGGGAGGAAATCTTCGGTCCCGTGCTGGCCGTGATGCGCGCGAAGAATTTCGACGATGCCATGCGCATCGCCAACAACACCGCCTTCGGCCTTTCCTCTTCGATACAGACGACGAATCTCTCGCGCGTCTTCGAATACATCCCCCGCGCCGAAGCCGGCCTGCTCACCATCAATCTGCCCAGCGCCGGCGTCGAATACCAGTTGCCTTTCGGCGGCACCAAGGATTCGAGTTTTGGCCCGAAGGAACAAGGCCCCGCAGCAATGGAATTTTACAGCGATTACAAAACGGTGTACTTGAAATACTAGGTGCTCGGTGTTGACACCCTGAAACCTGGCACCTGTCACCTGAAACCTGCTTTTATGAAACTCGGACAGATCCAACTCGGTGGCCACATCGCCGCCGCGATCTTCGAAGGCTCCCAGGCCCGCCCCATCCCCGAGCACACCATGGCGGAACTGATTCACCGCTCAGAGATCGAGTCCATCGTGCTGTCCGAATTGGCCGCCAAACTGGCAAGCCACCGCCCGCTCACCGCCGCGCCGCTCATCCCCATCCATCCCTCGGAAGTCTGGGCCTGCGGCTGCACCTACGAAACCAGCGCCAGTTTCCGCGACGCTGAGCACGGCACGCGCGAAGGTATGTACGCGCACGTCTACCGCAGCCCGCGTCCCGAGATCTTCTTCAAGGGAACTGCGCGCGTCTGCGTTGGACCCGGTGAACCCATCGGCATCCGCGCCGATTCGAAATTCACCGCCCCGGAGCCGGAACTGGCTGTGATTCTCGGCACTCGCGGCGCGGTCCTCGGCTTCACGCTTGCCAATGATGTTTCCGCGTGGGATATCGAGCGCGAGAACGCTCTCTATTTGCCGCAGTCGAAAGTGTACTCCGCCTGCTGCGCGCTTGGGCCGGTGATGGTCACAACCGATGAGCTCGACGACCCATATCACCTCGAAATGACCTGCACCATCGCCCGCGGCGGCACGCGAACCTTCACCGGCCAGGTCTCGACCGCACGCCTGCACCGCAAACTGGAAACTCTGGTGGAGTACCTGTTGCGCGCCAACCCGGTGCCCGCCGCCTCCGTGCTGCTCACCGGCACCGGCATCATTGTTACGGAAGACGCCGCGCTTGCCCCCGGCGATATCGTCACCATCCGTATTCCCGAAATCGGCGAGTTGTCCAACCCAGCGGCTCTGGTCGCGTAGTGGCCGGACACGCCCGGCCTGGGCTCCGCCGGCGCCTTAATCGGCCTGCCGTGCCGTCTGCAAACAGCTCTCGACTTCTTGCAGCAGCAGCATCGGATCGATCGGCCGCCGCAGAAATTTGATCGCACCCGCAACCCGCGCAGCTTCCGGGCTGATATCCCGCGGCAGTGTTGCCGAGATCAGCACCACAGGCACCGACTTAAGTCCAGGATCGGCCTTCATCTGCCGCGCCAGCTCAAAACCGGTGCCTTCCGGCATGTTCACATCCGACAGCACGACGTCCGGCCGCGTCTGCCTCGCCATCGCCATAGCGGTGCTCACATTGTCCGAGAGCATCACGCGAAATCCCGATGGCTCAAAAATCGATTGCGCCAGCTCCAGGTTCGCCGGCACGTTGTCCACCACCAGAATGGTGCCGCGCGTTACCGCAGGCGCCTTCACGGCTCCGTCCAGCGCAGGTTCGCTGCTGGTCGCAGGCACATGATCCCGCTCCTGCCGCTTCCCGGGTTTGATGAAGGCCTCGATGCTCGCCACAAACGTCTCCGGGTTGATTGGCTTGGCTATGTAGCCGTCGAATCCCGCCCCGAGTGTCCTTTCCCGGTCTCCCACCATCGCCAGCGCCGTGATCGCCACCAGCGGAATCGAGCGCAGGCGTTCGTCCTGCTTCAGCCGTCGCGCCACTTCGAAGCCGTCAATTCCCGGAAGCTGGATGTCGCACAGAATCAGCTCGAGGTCCCCGCCCTGCGCCAGTTGCCAGCCGGCCAGTCCGTCCACCGCCGTCATCGTGGCGTAGCCGAATGCCTTGAGCAGGTAGTTCATCAGCTCCAGATTGTCCGCGTGGTCTTCGATGATCAGCACCGCCATGATTCAAGCCTTGGGAACCAGGAGCGTAAACCGGCTTCCTTTACCGTACTCGCTTTCGAACTCGATCCGGCCTTCGATCAGTTCAGCCAGCCGCCCGCACAGATACAGTCCCAGCCCCGTGCCTTCACTCCGGGGTTTGCCCGCATGGAGCTGGTGAAAAGCGCGGAACAACTGCGCTTGCTCATCCGTCTTCACACCCACGCCGGTATCCATGACGTCAATGGCTGCGAAGTCTCCGCCCGCGCCGTCCCGATGGCTCACCCTGAGCTTCACCGAGCCCTTTTCCGTGAACTTGATGGCATTGTTCCCCAGGTTGATCAGGATCTGGCTGAACGCCCGCCGGTCGGTGCGCACTTCGACCGCACGGTCGGGGAATTCCACTTCGAGCGCCAGGTTCTTTGCCTGCGCCAGCGGCCTGAGCGTATTCAGCACTTCCTCCATGACCTCCCGGCAGGCCGTCGCCTTCAACTCCACTTCTACTTTTCCCGATTCGATGCGCGCCAGATCCAGTACATCGTTGATGAGCGAAAGCAGGTGGCGCGCGCTCGTCTGAATTGTCTTGAGCTGCCGCTCCTGATCGGCCGTCAGCGGTCCCGGCAGCTTCATCAGCAGCGTGCCCGTGTATCCGATCACGGCGTTCAGCGGCGTGCGCAGTTCGTGGCTCATGTGCGCCAGAAACTCGCTCTTCAGCCGGCTCGCGTCTTGAAATTCCTGGTTCTTGTCCCTGAGATTCTGTTCCAGAGCTTCGCGATGTTTTGCGTCCCTGCTGAACAGGAAGTACGCTGCAGCCAACAGCGCGAACACAACCACGCCCGCCGCCAATGCACTGGCCGCCAGTACCCGGTCACTCGATTGAAGCTCGGCGTCACGCACCGCAAGCAGGCCGTTCTCTTCCTGCTCCATCTCCGCAAGTAATCCCCGCAGGAGGTCCATGCGCCGCTTCGCGTCGGCATCGGTGAACGCACTCCCCGCCGCCGTCAGCCCCTGCGATTCCCGCACCGCAATCAAAGCGGCGCAAGCCTTCGATGTATCGTGAATGAGTTCGCGCAAGCGTGCCGTCCGCCCGATCTGACGCGCGTTGTCGGCGATCAAATGCAATAGTTTCTCGAGATGACGATCCGCCTCCACAAACTTAGCTGCCTGGGAGTCGCGGTAGCGCGTGTCTCCGCTCAGCACGTAACCTCGGCATGCCATCTCGCCATCCAGGACCGTTGCTCTGAGCAACGCCACTTCCACCAGGACGTCTTGTGTGTGCAACACCCAGGCTCGACTCTCGAGCTGTCTGCTGCGGCTCTGGCCCAGCAGAACCACCAGCACGACGAATCCAAGGGCCAGAGCCGCAAACACGATTCGTAGATTCTGTTGAATCGGCATCTCGGCCGCCTTCGTTCAGTTCCTGGGAACCAGTAGAGTTAGCCGGCTCGCGTCGCCCGGCTCGGTCTCGACCTGAAGCGACCCGCCGATCAGGTCCGCCAGCTTGCCGCACAAATAGAGCCCCAATTCGGAGCCCTCCGGCGATCCGCCCTGCTGCACGTGTTCGAAGACCTTGCGAATTCGCTCCCGGTCCTGCGATTTCATGCCGGCGCTTTGCGTCACATGCACTGCCATCATTTCGCGGTCCTCGTTCAGGGCCTCGCTGGTCCCGATGCGCAGCGAGCCGCCCTCGCTGTACTTTACCGCCTGCCGCGCCAGCGTCACCACAATCTGCGTAAACGCGCGCTGGTGCGTCCGCACGGTAACTGAGGCGGGAGGCAGATCCACCTCCATCCCGATCGATTTTGCTTCTGCAATCGGTCCCACCACCGATGCCACGTCGTTCAGGACGTCGCGGCAGGAGATCTCCTTCCGCTCAATCTCGATCGTACCGGATTCCACCTTGGCCAGGTCCAGCACATCGTTGATCAGCTCCAGCAGCGTATTGCCGGCAGACTGAATTCTCTTCAGTTGCCGGTCCTGGTCCGCCGTCAGAGGTCCGGCCAGCCGCATCCGCAGCGTGCCCGCGAACCCCAGGATCGCGTTCAGCGGCGTGCGCAGTTCATGGCTCATGCTGGCCAGGAACAGGTCCTTCGTCGCCAGCGCTTTCTCGAGCTCCACGTTCTTCTGACGCAGCGCCTGCTCAAATCCTTTCCGCTCGCTCACATCACGAACCGAAGCGATGACGTGCGTGCCGTTCTCGGTCCCAATCGGGCTGAGACTGATTTCCACGGGAAACTCGCTGCCATCTTTTCTCAGTCCCTTCAGATCGAGTCCCGCCCCCATGGGCCGAATCTTTGGCTCATGGAAATATTCCGCTCGGTGGCCCACGTGCGCTTGGCGGAACGATCCGGGCAGCAGCATTTCAACGGACTGCCCCGTCACCTCCTCGCGCTCATAGCCAAAGAGCAGTTCGGTCTGGGAATTGATCTGCACCACCACGCCATCCCGGTTCACGACCACGATGCCGTCGGGCGCCGCTTCGAGCAACTGCCGGAAGCTGGCGTTGACCCGCTCCAGATTCTTTCGCGCCGAGATATCGTGATTGATCTCGAGAACTTCTACGCGGCCGTCCCGGGTCTGGCGCGCGGACCATCGGCTGAACACCGTCAGCTGCGAACCATCGCGCCGCGTATGCACCAGTTCGCCATCCCAGTAGTTCGATTGGCGGACCTTATCCAGGATTGTCTCGATCTTTTCTGGAAACTGCGTATGAAGCAGATCATACGATGTGCGCCCCAGCGCCAGTTCCCTTGGCCAGCCGTAAAGCACCTCGGCACCCCGGTTCCAGTAAGTAATGGACCCGTCTGTTCCCCGAACGAGGATCGCGTCCTGTGCCATTTCCAGCAGTTCTGCCTGGCGCCGCAGAGCATCCGCCACGCGTCCCAGTTCCGTGGTGTCCTGCGCCAACTTGTGATACATGGCAGCGGCCTCGGCTGGATTGGGCATCTTGACCAGTGCCGGCAGCAAGGGCGCCAGGAGTATTGCGGTCGTGACCGAGGTCACCGCGGTCACGGCCTTGACCACGCCATCCAGCCGGTAGGTAGAGTGCCATACCGTCCATACCCCCAGCAGGTGTGTGGTTCCGCAGGCCAGAATGAACACTGCGAAGGCAGCCAGAATCCAGTTAAACCGGATGTCGCGCCGCCTCCGCACAAACCAGAACAGCAGCACGGGAATCGCATAGTAGGCCAGCGCGATTACCAGGTCGGAAACGACATTGAGCCAAAGGACGCCGGAGTCCCAGAGATAACAGGTGCCGTGCGGCAAAAAGTCGCTGTCGAAGAGCTTTCGGAAGAACTCGAGCATGAGCCTCCTCTATGTTGCTGGTTGCGTGGGCGAGTCCCGTCAGGCGGTGTGGCTCGCGCCGGGATCATTTTTCGCGCGCCGCTCCGTTTGAGAACCTTTTCCCTCGGGCCACATGCCTTCCACCTCGCCGTCCAGCGCCTCCCGGACCTTGACGGCCAGCGTGCGCGGTGTAAACGGCTTTTGCAGGAAAGGAATGGCCGGGTCCAGCGCGCCCTGCTGCGCGGCCACATCACCGGTGTAGCCGGATGAGTACAGCACCTTGATGCCGGGACGGTCCCGCCGGATTTCATCGACAATCTCATTTCCGCACTTCTTGGGCATCACGATGTCAGTGAACAGGAGGTGGATCTCGCCCTCGTGCCGCCGCGCCGCCTCCAGCGCTTCCTCGCCGTCAGCAGCTTCCAGCACCGTATAGCCAAGCTGGTCGAGAACGCTCGCCGTCAGCCGGCGTACCCGTTCGTCATCCTCGGCCAACAGTACCGTCTCGGTTCCCAGCGGCAAGGGCTGATACTCCTGGCGGGCCTTCCTGGCTTCCCCCTGCCCGGCCGCTCGCGGCAAATACACTTTCACCACCGTGCCGCGGTTCGGTTCGCTATCTACGCAAATGTAGCCGCCGCTCTGCCGCACAATACCATACACCGTGGAAAGGCCAAGGCCCGTGCCTTTGCCAAGGGCCTTGGTGGTAAAGAAAGGCTCGAACAGGTGCGAGCGCGTCTCGGCGTCCATCCCCGATCCGGTATCGCTCACTGCCAGCGTCACATATTCGCCCTGCGGCACCTCCGGGTGGTCCGGCAGCTGCCGTTCGTCGATTATCCGGTTCGACGTCTCCAGCACCAGCCTGCCGCCGAGCGGCATGGCGTCGCGCGCATTCAACACCAGATTGAGAATCACCTGGTCGACCTGGCCGGGATCTACCTTCGTCAGCCAGGTGTCTTCGTCGCAGCGCGTCACCAGTTCAATATTGGAGCTGATGAGGCGGCCTAACATCTTCGTGAGGCTGGAGACGGCGTCGCTCACGTTGATGACCTTAGGTTGCAGCACCTGCTTCCGGCTGAATGCCAGCAACTGGTTAGTCAGGACGGCCGCCCGCGCGCCGGCATCCCGGATGTCTTCAATATCGCGCCGCCGCCGGTCATGCGCATCCATGGCGGAAAGCACCATGTCGCTGTGGCCCAGAATCACCGTCAGCAGGTTGTTGAAATCGTGGGCCACTCCCCCGGCCAGCTTTCCCACGGCTTCAAGCTTTTGCGACTGCCGGAGCTGCATCTCCAGCCGTTTCCTCTCGGCGACATCGCGAATAATCGCCTGGATTCGCCCGTCTTCCAAACCGCTGATGCTGACTTCTACTTCGAGGAAGGTCCCATCGCGCCGCAAGAACCGGAGCTCTTTGCGGAAGATCTGCCCCCGAGCCTGGTCGACAGACCACGGAACGCTACTCCGGTCCGCGCGGGGAATCAGATCCTGCACATTCCGGCCAAGAAACTCCTCACGGGTGTATCCGAGCATCTCCAGCAGCCTGGCATTGACTTCGAGGCAATCCCCGCGCTCGTTGGCGATAACGATGCCGTCTGAAGCCTGTTCGACCACCATCCGGTATTTCTCCGCGGCTTGCCGGCGTTCGGCGACTTCGTGCTCCAGCTCTTCGGCGCGCTTCTTCAACTCCTCAAACAAACGCGAGTTCTCGTACCCAACGGCCAGTTGCGCGGCCAGCGTGGTCAGGAGGCGTTCATCGTCGGCGCCGAATTCCGCCGAGCCCAGCTTATTGCCGAGCCCCAGCCAGCCGTAGGTCCGGCTGCGCGTCAGGATGGGTACGACCAAATAGGAATTGAGTGGGCCGATTTCGGGCTGGCAGCCCGGCATCCCGGCCGGGACGGGCCCGTTCCGCCCGCGCCACGCTCCCTGATTACTCAAGGCTTCGGCGACGGGTCCCCCTAACCCGCAGGAAGGACAGGGCGACGTGGGGTCGGCGGGTTCCACTCCCCCGGAACAGTAGCGCCGCGCTGCCTGGCCGCTCTCATCGGTGATACAGGCAGCGGAACAAACCGCACCGATGACTTCGCGAGCCGCTTTACAGTATCGTTCCAGCAAAACCGAAGGGTCCTGAGCCACGTTCAGCTCATGCCCAACGTCAATCAACGCCTCCAGGCGCGCGCTCAAGTTTCCCACCTGGCCGGCTTGCTGGGAGAGCTTGTCGGTAAGCACGCGGATATGTTCGCGATCGAATTCCTCCACGGGGGGCGCCGGAATCGTGGTATGGGCCAAGCCCAATGCGGCTTCGACAACACGCAATACCTCTTCAGGTTCGGCGGGTTTGGCCAACACGTACTCGACCCCGCACTTGGCCGCCAGCGCGTGCGCCTCCTGCATGAGGTAATACGCCGAGTAGAAGACCACGGGGACGGCGGCGACCTCCGGATCTGCCCGCAGACGGCGGGTGAATTCGTACCCGTCCATGGTGGGCATCAGGATGTCGGTAATAATCAGATCGGGCCGCTCAGCGCGCGCCCGCTCGAGCCCTTCCAGACCGTCGCGGGCCTCAACTGTGCGGTGTCCTCGATAACCCAGCAACGTGGTGAGAAGCTCCCGATTACTCTCGCGGTCATCCACGATCAGAATGGTGGCCATTCCGGTCTCCAGGTCCCTCCGTCATCATACTGATGATTTTGACCACAGGGTACGTAAGAAGGAGTTTCGACATTTCGCCGCTTCTCTCAACGGAATGTAGGATGTGGTGCCACCATCAGAGACAGGTGCTTGGAATCGTGGCTGAGTCTGGGAACCTGAAGAGTCGGAATCTCTAATGCAGATCATAACCTGACCACCTCAACGCGCGGTGCTGATTGTGGCGCTTTCTGGGGGCGGCGGCAATCAGGCAAGCCACTGAATTCGGGCAGGATGATAGTCCTGAGGGGCAAGGTGAAAATATCGCAGGGCCGGGTTGTGAACGGTACTATTCCCCGACCGGCTCGACGGGGGGCTCGAAGCCATCGAGGAGGTCCGGGTTGGCGGCAAAGCGCTTCAAAGTCCGGATGATACTGCCGGAGTTGAAGCCGGCGCGGGAGAGGCGGCGATAGGCCGACGCCAAGTCTTTTTCGTCCCGAAAAAGGCCGCTTTTGGTCTTGTCTCGATACTTTCGCCGGACGTAATCCTCGATGAGGGCGGTTTCGTCCACGTTTTGATAGGTTTTGGCAGCGGTGGCGGCGGCGAGTGAGGGGGCCACGCGGCGGCGCAGCAGATCCTGGACGATGCGGCGTTTGCCCAACCGCTGGTTTTCCAGGCGTGCGGTGGCGAAGCTTTCGGCGAATTTCCGGTCGTCGAGGTAGCGGTACTCTTTGAGCCGGGCAATGGTGGTGTCCACGTCCTCGGCACGGGCGGCGCGCAGGCGCAATTTTTGCCGTAGCTCACCGGTTGAGCAGGCGCGGGCGCCGAGCGTTTTGAGGGCCAACTCCCATAAGCCGCCGGCGTCGAGTTGCACCGGTTTCCGAGGTTTGCGCATCTTGACTTAACCGTAACGAAGTTTAGCGGTTTTTGGGGCGAAGCTCCATCAAACCCACCAGCGCGCGGGGTATACTGAAACTGGTTGACGGAACCGACGAAGGGGGAAACATGGACAGCGATGATCTGGCGAGTTTCTTGCTAGGAGTAGGCGTGGGCGCGGGTATCGCGCTGCTCTTCGCGCCCGGCTCCGGTGAGCAAACGCGCGAACTGCTACGGGGGAAGGCGGATGAGGGCCGGGAATATCTGAGGCGGCGCGGCTCAGAGTTGCGGGACAGTGCGAGTGAGATCATCGAGCGCGGAAAAGAGGCCATCAACCGCCAGAAGGACACGCTCGCGGAGGCCGTGGAGGCGGGCAAACAGGCGTATCGCGACGCGGTTGGGCAGCCGGAAAGCTCGGAAGGGCAGATGGCCCGCTAAGCAGCACGATCTATGCCGGATGACGTTTTTCG
>JASHOO010000774.1 GCA_030041035.1 Bryobacteraceae bacterium
GCACGGCGAGATCACGTTCGAGAACGTGCGGGTGCCCGCGGCGAACCTGCTGCTGGGCGAAGGGCGCGGGTTCGAGATTGCGCAGGGGCGTCTGGGGCCGGGACGGATTCATCATTGCATGCGGCTCATCGGCGTGGCGGAGCGGGCACTCGAAGGCATGTGCAGGCGGGTGGAATCGCGCGTGGCGTTCGGCCGCAAGATCGCCGAACAGGGGACGATTCGCGCCGATATCGCCGATTCGCGCATGGAGATCGAGCAGGCGCGGCTGCTGACGCTGAAAGCCGCGTGGATGATGGATACCGTCGGTAACAAGGCGGCGCGCGCGGAGATTGCGATGATCAAGGTGGTAGCGCCCAACATGGCGCTGCGCGTGCTGGACCGCGCGATTCAGGCGCACGGCGGCGCGGGTGTCACCGAAGACTTCTTCCTGGCTGAGGCGTGGGCCCACAGCCGTACGCTACGCTTGGCGGATGGACCCGACGAGGTGCATCGCGCCGATGTAGCCAAGCTGGAGTTGAGAAAGTATGCCGCTCATCAATAAGCAGGTCACGCTTGCGGCGCGGCCGAAGGGATTTCCCAAGGAGTCGGATTTCAAGGTGGTGCAGGCACCGGTTCCCGAGCCGGGAGCGGGGCAGATTCTGGTGCGCATGCTGTACATCTCAGTGGATCCCTACATGCGCGGGCGCATGAACGATGTGAAGTCCTATACGCCGGCGCTGCAGATCGGCGAGGTGATGGGAGCGGGCGCGGTGGGAGAGGTGGTGGACTCGAAGAACGCGCGCTTCCAGGTGGGCGACGTGGTGGAGGGCTTTTTCGGCTGGCAACAGTACACGATCTCCGCGGGCGAGGGGGTGCGCAAGCTGGATCCTTCGGTGGCGGCGGTGTCGACGGCGCTGGGCGTGCTCGGCATGCCGGGGCTGACGGCGTATTTCGGCTTTCTGGATGTGGGCAAGCCGCGGTCGGGCGAGACGGTGGTGGTTTCGGGCGCGGCGGGCGCGGTGGGTTCGCTCGTGGGGCAGATCGCCAAGATCAGCGGGTGCCGCGCGGTGGGGATCGCGGGGAGCGACGCAAAGTGCGCCTGGCTCACCGGCGAACTGGGCTTCGATTCCGCATTCAACTACAAGACCGCTTCGGATTACGGCGCGAAACTCAGCGAGCTTTGTCCGGAAGGGGTGGACATCTACTTCGACAACGTCGGGGGCGCGATCACCGATGCCGTGTTCGCGACGCTCAACAGCGGCGCGCGCATCGTGGTGTGCGGGCAGATTGCGCAGTACAACGCCGAGAAGCCGGAGATCGGGCCGCGGCTGTTGTGGCACCTGATCGTCAAGCGGGCACGCGCCGAGGGTTTCCTGGTGTTCGACTATGCTTCGCGCTATGCCGAAGGCCTGCGGCAACTGGCCATGTGGATCAATGCAGGCAAGCTGAAGTATCACGAGCAAGTCGTCGACGGGATCGAGAACACGCCGCGGGCGTTCATCGGCATGCTGCGCGGGGAGAATACGGGGAAGCAACTGGTGCGGGTGGGGTGATGTACATCGGGGTAATAGAGGTGAACATGCGCTAGGATGGTGGTATGCGGCGCTCAGACCCCACTCACAAACATTACCGGCTCGATGAACGCAAGATCAAGCGCGCTCAGGAGATCCTCGGGGCAAAAACGGAGACGGAGACGATCGAACGCGCGCTGGATCAAGTCATCGGTGAGCGAAAGCGTGATCTTCTGCTGGTGAAAGCGCACAAGAGGTTCATCTCGAGCGGCATTCGCATCAAAGACGTCTACGGCAACCTTGAGAATTGACCGCGCGCTTCTCGACACATCGCTGTACATAGCGGCGCTGCGACGGCCGGTTGACCTTCGCTTAGTGGCCGGCGACCGCCAACTGTGGATGAACGCGGTTGTGTTGAAGGAACTCCTTGCCGGTGCGACGGGACACCAGATGCGAACCATCGAAGTCCTGGAGCGCAGCTTTGTGGTGACGAAGCGGCTGATCGTGCCGAACCTGGACGATTGGAAAGCGACCGGGGTGCTGTTGGCGCGGCTGGCGCGAAAGTACGGGTATGAGCAAATCGGAAGAGGCCGCCTGACGAATGATGCTCTCATTGCCGTAAGCTCTGCGCGATGCGGCGTTAGTGTAGTCACGCTCAACGGGTCGGATTTCGTCCGGCTCGCGGAGTTCTGCGACTTTCGATGGGAGATGGCGAAGGTGTAGCGCCGCTCAATCCAGGCGGGCGGCGAACTGGCGGGCGAGCGGGTCGGCTTCCTTTTCGGGCAGACCGACCAAGCCGGCGAGGAACACGCCCTTCTGGAAGATGTAGACGGGCGTGGTGCCATCGAGGCCGAAATAGCCGCCCATGTACGCGAGGTACCTGGCGTCTTTCAGGTGGCCTTTGAAATCGAACAGGAGCAGGCCGGCGGCTTCGGCCGATGGCGCGCGCACGAGGAACTGCTGGTAGGTTTTGCCCTTCCGGCGGTACTCGGCGACGTTGCCGCCGGGCAGGAAGTCCTTGCCAAGGACGTGGTCGTCCACCAGGCGCATGCTGACGCGATCGGCGAGGGGAAAGCGGCGGCTCTCATCGGCGGGCTTGGCGGCGGGAGCGGGCGCCGCCTGGGTCTGCTCATTGGGCGGCGGGCTGCCGCAGGCGCAGAGCAGCGCGAGGAGGGCAGCGGGCCACAAGCGCTTCATGCGTTGATTGTAGTCAATAGACCAGACCGCTCGAGCAGCGCGTTGGGATCGGGATCGCGGCCCATGAAGGACCGGTAGAGCTCGGCGGGGTCCTCGCTATCGCCGCGGGCGAGGATCTTGCCGCGGAACTCCAGACCGATCTCGCGGCTGAAGATGCCGTGGTCGCGGAAGCGCGTGAAGGCGTCGGCATCGAGAACTTCGGCCCACTTGTAGGAATAGTAGCCGGCTCCGTAGCCGACGGGGTTCGCGAACAGGTGAGTGAAGCCGGCGATGAGGGCGTGATCGGGCGGCAGAGGAGCGGCGGAGAACTGCTGCAGGATGCGGCGGGCATAGTCCATCAGATCGCCATCGCGCGCGGGATCGTAGTCGATGTGCAGCGCAAGGTCCACAATCCCGAAGCCGAGCTGGCGCATTTGCGCGTTGGCGCTGCGGAAATTGCGCGCGCGCTTCATCTTCTGGAACAGGTCTTCGGGGATCGGATCACCGGTCTCATGGTGGCGGCCAAACAGGTCGAGCGCCTCGCGCTCCCAGCACCAGTTCTCCATGATCTGCGAGGGCAGCTCGACGAAATCCCAGGCGACCGAGGCGCCCGCGAGGCTGCGCACTTCGACGCGGCTGAGGGAGTGATGCAGCAGGTGGCCGAACTCGTGGAAGATGGTCTGGACGTCGCGGTGCGTAAGCAGGGCGGGCTTGCCGCCGAGGGGCGGGGTGAGGTTGCCGCACATCAATCCCAGATGCGGCTCAAAGCCATGCCTGGAGGGCAATCCGGTGATGAAGGCTTCCATCCAGGCGCCGTCGCGCTTGTCTTCGCGAGGGTACCAATCGGCGTAGAACGCGCCCAGCAGGCTGCCGTCCTGATCGCGGATTTCGTAGTAGCGGACGTCGGGGTGCCAGACGGGGACGCCTTTGCGCCCGGCGACGCGAATGCCATAAAGCCGCCAGACTGTTTCAAACATTCCTTCGATGACACGTTCCAGAGGAAAGTACGGTCGCAGCGCTTCTTCATCGAAATCGTAGAGCGCCTGGCGCTGCTTCTCGGCGTAGTAACCGACGTCCCAGGGATCGAGTGCGGGCGCGGCGGCGCCCTCGATTTGGTGGCGGAAGGCGGCGAGCTCCTGGTTTTCCTGGAGGAAACGCGCTTCGGTCTTTTCCTTCAGGCCGGCGAGAAACTTCTGCGCGTGCTCGCCCGAGTGGGCCATGCGGTCCTCGGCAACGAGATCCGCGAAACTGGCAAATCCCAGCAGTTTGGCTCTCTCGCGGCGCAGTTCGAGAATGCGGGTGAGGACGTGGCGGTTATCGTGAGCCCCGGCGGCCGCGCGC
>JASHOO010000775.1 GCA_030041035.1 Bryobacteraceae bacterium
ACCGCTTATCCGGCTACTAAGGGTCTTGAATCCGTTTTCCGCCGTCTCATCCACGGAACCTTACGGCAGCCAAAGGAACCAAAGGAATGAACCAGAAGCCTATCCCAAAATTCACCACTGAAGCTGAAGAAGCTCAGTGGTGGTATGAACAGCGTGATCAACTGACCGAAAAAGCGAAAGCGGCCCTGGCCCGCGGAGAACTCAAACTGCGGCGCCTGCCCCCGTCTCCGGTTGCCGGTCCAGCAAAGAACGTTACTATTCGTGTCCCCGAGCAAGATCTGGCGCGCGCACGGGGCCTGGCCGCTAAGCGCGGGCTACGCTATCAGACGTATCTCAAGATGCTTTTGCATGAAGCCCTAGACGCCGAAGAAAAAAAGCTCGCCAGTTAAAATTCCGAGGTTCATCCTGCCGCTTGTTCGACTGCTGACGCATGGGCTTCCTTTCCGTCCCCCATAGCCTTGAGCTCGTCCAAAAGTGGCTGCAGACGTTTTCGATCTACATCGCGCGTCACGGCTTTCTCAGCTTCCTTGATGACCCAGGCGCGCATCTTGGGATCGTGGCGGGCAGCCGCCAGAAGCATGCCTCCCAGAATAATCTTCTGGCCGTTTTCGAGCTGTCGGCTCTGAGTGCGGAGGCGGGCGAGGCGTGCCTCGGCCTCGGCGATTTGTTGTTCGATCGTGCGTTGTTGCATAGGCCCCTCGGCGGTGGCTTTGTCGGCACGCCGGCAGGCGTGCTTGTATTTGGCCGCCGCGTTGGCATATTATGCCAGAAATGGAGACAGTACGGAAGCGGCGGCAGCACGCAGCGAAGCAAGTGCGCACTTACGACTCGCTTGCCTCACTACGCTCGGCAACGCGAGTCACGTGCGCGGGGGCGTGCCGCCCCTGCGACCCCAGCCCATCCGTGCTGCCGTACGGCCACAATGCCGCTGCCAAAGCGGCGGAAGAAGGTGATCGCTAGTGGCCATCTACCACTGCGCCACCAAGCCGCTAGCCCGCAGCTCCGGCCGCAGCGCCGTGGCCGCTGCCGCCTACCGCTCCGGCGACCGCCTGCTCGATGAGCGGCAAGGCATTGAGCATGATTACACCCGCCGCCGCGGCGTCCTGCATTCCCAGCTCGTTCTCCCCCAAGGTGCCGGCGAGTGGACCCGGGCCGAGCTCTGGAATGCCGCCGAGAAAGCCGAGAAGCGCAAAGACGCACGTACCGCCCGTGAGTGGGAGGTGGCCCTGCCAGACGAGCTGGGTGATGAGCAGCGCTGGGAGCTGGCACTGAAGTTTGCAGCCGGGCTAGCTAGCAAGTACGGCTGCGCAGTGGACGTGGCTCTGCATGCTCCCGATCGCGAAGGAGACCAGCGCAACTGGCATGCCCATCTGCTCGCAACCACGCGCAAGGCGACCGCCGGCAAACTGACCGAGAAATGTGAGATCGAGCTGTCGGACGCCAAGCGCCTTTCTCTCGGCCTGGCGCCGGCGCGGATGGAAGTCGAGTCCGTCCGCCAAACGTGGGCCCAGGAGGTCAATCAGCAGCTCACGGCTGCGCAGCGCCACGAGCGGGTGGATCACCGCACTCTAGCCGCGCAGCGCGAGGAGGCGATACAAAAAGGCCAGGTCGAGAAGGCGGCCGAGCTCGACCGGGCTCCGCAGATCAAGCTCGGCTGGCGGGTCATCCAAATGGAGCGGCGCGGTGTGGCCTCGGACCGCGGCAACCAGCTCCGCCAGGTGGCAGCCGAGAATATCCAACGCAAAGCTGCCGTCATCGATATCCGCCAGCTCCGCAGCCAACTCGCCCAGCGTCAGGAGCAAGAGGCTGCCAGCCGGCGGGAAGCCGAGTTGAGAAAAATCCTGGAGGAGGTGGAAGACCAGTTTCGGGGCAAGAGTCCCTCCAGTCGCCAAGCCACGCTGCAGCGGTGGCATTACCTCGCTAACCGAGAGATTCCGCAGATCGAGAACGCGCGGGCGCTTTGGGAGCAGGATCAATGGGATCCAGATGCCCAGGCTTGGCGGGAAACCCGTAGTGCCATCCAGAGGGAAAGCCAACGGGTAGCCCAGAGCGCTCGGGAAATTGAGACTTGGCGCCGCAGCCACGCCGTGCAAGCCTTCGGCATCCAGGCCGGACTGCTTCGTAAGCCAGGCGATTTGGATCAGCTGGAACAGGAGTATGCCAATAGCGTGCGCTTCCTCGAGGCCAGTCAGCAGCGACTGAAGCAACTGGAGCTGGACTGGCATAGCAACCGCGGGGTTTATCAGCAAAAGCTCGAGCGGCAAGGCGATGAGATCCGGCAGGCGCGGAGGTACCTGGGGGTAATGGAGAAGAACCGGGATCACTTCCAGAAGCTCTGGCAAAAGGAGGATCAATCTTTCTTGCACGACCTAGAGAGGAATCAGCGTCGCAGCCGAGACCGCGATCGCGGACGCGGCGGCCGGAGCCGATAAATAAACGGGTGCCCCCCCCGGGCCTTGTTTTTTAAGGGCGATGAAGAAGGTTTCTCTGATTACCGATGGATCGTGCTTGGGCAATCCCGGTCCTGGAGGATGGGCCTGCATCCTGCGCTTCGGTGCGGTGAAGAAGGAGCTCTTCGGCTACGATCCTCACACGACCAATAATCGAATGGAACTGATGGCGGTGATCCAGGGCCTCCTCGCGTTCAAGGAGCCGTGCGAAGTAGAAATCACGACCGACGCCGAGTACGTTAGGCAAGGAATTACGCAGTGGGTGATCCGATGGAAACGCCGTCACTGGTGGAAGAAGAACCACCCGGTTCGCAACGCCGATCTTTGGAGGGAACTTGACGAGTTGGTTGGGGTCCATAAAACGAACTGGATCTGGACCAAAGGTCATGCAGGCCATGAGGACAACAATCGGTGCGACTGGCTTGCCCAGAATGGCGCCCGCACGCAGACCAGTTCCTGGCCCGACGGCATGCCGCATGGGCGCCTCCGGCTTGACCTGGGCCGCAACTACGTTCCACCGAAGCCGCAGGCCGGTCTGTTCGACGCTCTCGATCCTGGTGATGCCGACGATGAAGATGAGTGCGACCCCGGCTAGCCGGACCGTTGTTTTCGCAGACGACCCGAAGCAACCGTGGACAGTCATCCAATCTCAGCGTGGGAGTTTTGATGTGCGGACAGGAGAACGGGTTTTCATTACGCAGTCATCCGTGACAATGGCGCTATATTCTTTTACGCTAAAAAGAAAGGGCATTTGCAAATGATGGGGACCAAACTCCATTGGGTTGAGGGACCCTGGCCGGGAAAGCTGGCCTTGGCCGCACGTCCACGTGGCGGCGAATGGCTGGCCGATGAAATCACGAGCTGGCATAATGCCGGCGGCGATACGGCTTTTTCCCTGCTGACAGCGGAGGAAGAAGCAGACCTCGACATTGCAGGGGAAGCGGCGCAGGCCAAAGCCCACGGCATGAAGTTCCTGTCTTTCCCCATTCTCGACAGACAGGTGCCGGAATCGGAAGGTAAGTTCACGCAGGCATTGGAGAAGCTGGAGGCCGAACTCGCGCTAGGCCGCAATGTCGTGCTGCATTGCCGGCAGGGTATATAGGGCGCACGGGATTAGTCGCCGCCTGCCTGTTGCTGACCAAGGGGCTTGATCCTGAAGCAGCTGTCAAGCGGGTTTCCGCAGCGCGGGGCATACCCGTTCCCGAGACGCCAGAGCAGCGCAGATGGATCGATCATTATGCCCGCACGTTCGCGGGTATTCGATGAGCGAACGGCAGCCGCCTTTAAAACCTCTACATCCTGAAACATCGTTAAAGCCCCGCCAAGCTCGCCACCTTCGAAAAGCTTTCCACCGATACACTCAGACAGTGGGGCGGTCAGGAATCGCTGAGGCCGGAGCCGATTAAATCAACGGGTACCCATCGGCTGAATATCCGAAAAAGTCGATCTCAGTTAAAACCTTTACGAATTTGCTAGGCGCGGCTCCGGCGCTTCCGGAGGAGAAGACCGGTGAACAGGAGAACGGAGCCGACCATCATGATGGAGCTAGGCTCAGGGATGTGGGGTGGGGGTGGCCCCGCCGGGGTAAAGGTATAGATAGCCTCGACGGTGCCGGATGCAGTCGTCGCCGCCGAAGCAGCTAGGTTGTTGCCACCGCCCAAGAAGGAGAATCCGTTCAATGTAGTGAAGCCGAGAGTGAACGTCCCCGTGGTGTCGTAAGGGCTAATCAACTCGCTGACAAGACCAGAGTCGAAAGCGGTCGATACGGGTGGAGGAATAGGAGCAGTCGAGCCGTGACCAGCGATCATAAAAGTCATTGGTCCAAAGGTATCTAAGGCTATAGCAGGAATGGAAGTGGCGCCCGGTGCGGTGCCCGCAGCACTAACTGTCCCGTCCGAGGTAAACGTGAACGACTCGGAGCCTGCGGCATTGTTTGTGATTGTGAGCGAGCTGATGGTTTCCGTAGCGTCAAACTCTATCTGGACCCCAGTCAGGACGTCGCCTGCCACAAAGCCCGGCGCGCTCTCGAAGAAAGGGAGACTCGCGGTTTCGGTATTGTCCGTGGTAAAGGTGGCGATTGTATTTGTTACCGTGATCGTGCTCGCGTTCGCCGTGCTTGCCAGACCGCTCACCAGAAGTCCTGTCGCCAATAATTGTGTGAGTCTCATAATCGTATACGGCCTATCCGCCCCCTCAAAGTTTCTGGTTACCCAGGTTTCTCACTGTGAGGCAAATTTCAGCCACTTGCAAGGCTTAGTTGAAATAAATACAAGGCCGTGGTGTAAAAAAAATCACAAAACCAGCCGTTAATTATCACAATTAAATTAAAATTCTTGGTAATTTGGGCCGAACTCTACTTAAATGAAGTTGCACGGATCAGGAATTAAGCATCACCAGGCCCGCACGCAGGCTCTGCGCCGCGTCGAGGCCAGCCGCGGCCGCGCACCACACAAACAGCGTTCGCTTCCTCGAGGGGGCAGTCAGCGGCGGCTGAAGGAACTGGAGCTGGCTTGGCTCAAGAACCGCGGGGTGTACCAGCAGAAGCTCGAGCGGCAAGGCGATGAGATTCGGAAGGCGCGGGGGTTCTTGGGGGTAATGGAGAAGAACCGGGCTCACTTCCGAGCAGCTCTGGCAAAGGGAGCATCAATCTTTCTTGCACGACCTGGAGAGTCGGCGTCGCAGCCGAGACCGCGATCGTGGACGCGGCGGCCGGCGCCGGTAAAATCAACGGGCGCCCCCTGGCTCTGGCGGCGGTTTTCCGATGAAGCTGGTGGAACCTAGCCCCTCAAAAAAACACTGACGAGCGATTTCGCGGCAGATGGGCTGCCCTTTGGGCCCCAGCAAGCTTGATCAGCGATGCGCTTTGCGCTTCGTCGAGACCGCGGCCTGCATCGCTTCGCGTAAGGTGTGATCCCGTCGCGGTACACGTCCAAGGACACACATACACGACTGTGGCGGGGTTGTCCAACGCGCTGGCGGAACCAGGGCACTTCGGGCTCGCGCGGTTCACCCCGCACGACCTGCGCAGAACTGCCGCGACGCACATGACGAAGACTTGCGGCGTGTCTCAGCTCTTCGTGGGCGAGGTGCTTAACCGAGAAGAGCGTCACGGCGATCCTATGAAGTACAGGATGATTCAAGGGGGAGCGGAGCAAATGAGCCGAAGAGGGCGTCAGCAGCATTGGAAAAAATTTGGGAATTGGTTCACAACAATTCGGAACCTGCTCAAAGTTTTCGGAAATCATGGAATCGCGCAAGCGTCGTAACATGTGTGACTTAGCGTTCGGCGCCAGTCTTGGACCAAAACGTGCCTAGCGCACCAACCTATTCTATGGGTCACGTGTTAGTGTGTTTTGCGCCCCTAGAGAATAAGGAGAAAGAGCCGTATGCGTAAGATGGTATTGATTGCTCTTGCTTCAATGGTGTGGACGAGCACCTCGCAAGCCTCGATCATAACCTTTGTGGGACAAGACGACGGAGCGCCCACCAGCGGTCCTTTCCCGCTATCGGACGCCGCCCAGACCAGCTTCGAGACGGCCGCCGCGGCATTCGGTTCTCTAAACACGATAACCTACGAGTCTTTGGCGGTGGGCTTCTACACACCCATCGCTGCCGCCCCGGGTGTGTCGATTACGCTGTCCGCTGGCGATTTCGGCAACGGGTTCTCCGGGATCAGCAATACTACTGTCGGCAATCTATACGGCTTTAACACGACGCCGGGGGGCAGCCAGTGGCTTGGCTTCCCCGAAGGTTCGGCAACCTTCACCTTTGCCACCCCGATACATTCCTTCGGGACGTTTCTCACGGGCCTGCAAACGATCTTCAGCGACACCACGGGACTGGCAATCACCTTCAACGATGGCTCGCCCGAACTGCTAAACCCACCGATCAACGTAAACGGCGGCGCTGAGTATTTCGGCTTCACCGATACTTCGGCGTTCAGCAGCGTCACGCTAACTGACACTAGCGCCGACGCCTGGGGCATAGACGACACGACGTATAACGGCGTGCCAAGCACGATTCCAGAACCCTCCAGCATCTTGCTGCTGGGTGGTGCGCTTTGTTTGATTACATTGAAGCTTCGCAAAAAACTAGCCTAGATCAGGGCGGATTCCTTCAGCCCTCGTAGAAGAGGGTGGATCGGCGGCAGTGCCCCGCGCTTTTATAAGTCTACTTAAATGAGGTTACGCGGATCAGGAATTAAGCATCACCAGGCCCGTGCGCAGGCTCTGCGCCGCGTCGAGGCCAGCCGCGGCCGCGTGCTTCTTCACGAGACACCGTTACGTGAATCGGACAACCGTCCCGCTAACACGCGGCTGCCGCAGGCGCAGGAGCACGCCTTTCGGGCCGAAAACGTTAGGTCGTCCTCCACGCGCTCACCCCGAATTGGTCCTTTTGCGCCGCAAAGTGACGCGCCAGGAAGCCGTATAACGCATCACCGGACTTTGGGCAATGTTCCGCCATCCCCCATTCTTGCCTTAAAAAGCCGAGAGGTCTAAAACCAGCGGCCCTAAACCGCCGGCTTGTCGATATCGCGGGTGACGGCCTTTCGGCCTCGCGGATGACCCAGGCGCGCATTTTTCGGATTCATGCGCCGGGTCAACGCTCGAAACCTTTCGATCTGTTTTTGGAGATAGATTTGGTTTTCTTTCGGAAAGCCTGCTTGGGCGCATACTCGGCAGCCTTGCGAATCTCTTGAACGTCGACCAGATCCCGCGCCCGCCCGGAAGCAAGCTTGTTTTGTATCAAGTGTTCTCGTGAGATGACAAAGGTTGGGGTATCCCCTTCGATCACCGCTTGGACGCGAGATCTCCAGGCGTCCTCAAAGGTTACTCCGTCGATCTTCTGCAGGATATCGATTCGGTTAGGCGGCACTCCGAGCTGCAGCCCGGTGCTTGCATCTTGTAGGTCTTTGACGGTGAGGCCGTGCATGGGCGCTCCGTACTCGGCAAGCGCCTTAAAAACCGCCGCGCTGTTGCGGGCATCGGAGCCGATGAACAGGTCGAGGTCTTTCGTGGCGCGGGGCTGTACGTGTACGCCAAAGGCAAAGCCACCGATGATCAGATATTCCACTCCGTTGGCATTGAAGGCGCGGATCAGGTCTTTCATATCCTTGGTGATCATCTCACCGAACTTTCTGGATAGAGTACGCCGCTTCGGTCACCTCACAGACCGCTGCCAGCCTTTCTCCCATGGGAAGGCTTTGCCAGTAGCGGTAGTTTTCGGCATCTTGGTCCTCAAGATTGATGATTTTGCGAATCATCCGGTTCGGATTTGGGTTCGTGACAGCGGTTCCCGTACAGCCGGGGATGTGTGTCCGCAATTTGCGTGCGCCATATGGTTGGCCGCATTTTGGGCAGGGGCGCAAAACCTCTGGGCGGGGCGGAGTCTTCTGGCGCGCGCGCATGCGGCGGGCGCTTTCAGCGAAGAGGATCTCGTCTGGAACGGTGCGCATGTCAAAGCGCGGGGTCCAGTGTGTCGTCCTGTCCTTGAGTCTATGGGTTAGCCGCATGAGGTGGAGCTTCTTTCACGTCACGAACTTAGCGTAACACATTGCAGCAAAGTGTTTCATCGATAGAACCCAGTCCGCTACGGCTCCCGTCGGTTGGGCAAAAGAGCGTGATAAAGGACATTATCACGCGTAAAGTTTCTGCTAGGATCAGGACATGAGCCGCGAAACCCAGACCCTGCTGGAGGCCTTCGAACACCTGCCAGCGGAAGAGAAACGCGTCTTTACCGACGAGATTCTGCGCCGGTGCCTGCCCTTTGATTCCGGGCCGCTCGCAGACGAAGAGATCGGCGCCGCTTCCAACGCCCTGTTTCAGTCGCTCGACAAGGAAGATGCCGATCCCGCGGCGCGGTGAGGTCTGGCTGATCGATTTCGGCCTGGCCGGCAAGACCCGGCCGGCATTGGTCATCAGCGTGGCGTTCGGCGACCAAGACCGCGCGCTCATCACAGTCGTACCGCATACCACTACTTTGCGGGGCTCCCCGTTCGAGATTGCGGTCCGCGTTCCCTTTTTGAAGCCCGGCGCCTTCCTGGTGCAGGGCGTCACGAGCTTTCCCACCGTCCGGGCCCTGCACCGGCTCGGTTCACTCCAGGCGGAGGCCTTCGATAAGGTTTTCGGCGGGCTGCTGCGCTGGCTGGGGCATTTTCGGGAGGAATGATGGCGCGAAGAATCGAGGACCAGGTCAGGCTGGCGCCTGCCAGGTCGAACAGTGTTCCCGCAGTGTTTGCACCAACGCCGGCTGCGATGCGCCGGGTGATCGAGTTTTTCACAGCCCATATCCGCAATCCGCATACCCGGCGTGCTTATCTCGAGGCCGTCCGACAGTTTTCCACTTGGTGCGAGGCCCACGGCATCGGCGAGGTGGTGGCCGTCCAGCCGATCCATGTGGCCGGGTACATCGAAGAGCAGCAGCGGGATCACTCTGCCCCAACCGTCAAGCAGCACCTGGCTGCGCTGCGCATGCTGTTCGATTGGCTGGTTACCGGCCAGGTCATCCCCACCAATCCTGCCCACGCCGTCCGTGGCCCCAAGCATTCGCAGAAGAAGGGGCGTACTCCAGTGCTCACCCCCGAAGAGGCGCGCACTCTACTCGATTCCATCGAAACCGATACGCTGATTGGGCTACGCGACCGTGCGCTGATTGGGCTGATGGTGTACACGTTTTCCCGCGTCGGTGCAGCGGTTCACATGCGCGTCGAGGATTACTTTTTTCAGGGCCGCCGCGGCTGGGTGCGGTTACGCGAGAAGGGCGGCAAACGACACGATATGCCGGCTAACCACAACCTCGACCATTACCTCGAGGAGTATGTGGGCTCGGCGGCGATCGCCGAGGAGCGCAAAGGACCGCTGTTCCGGACCGCGGAGGGTCGCAGCGGAAAACTCTCCAACCGGCCGATGCTGCAGCAGGACGTTCACCGCATGATCCGGCGCCGGGCCCGGGCGGCCGGCATCAAGACCGAGATCGGATGCCACACATTCCGAGCCACCGGGATCACAGCGTACCTGAAGAACGGTGGCAAGCTCGAAATCGCGCAGCAGATGGCGGCGCATGAAAGCGCCCGCACCACCGGCCTCTACGACCGCCGCAATGATGAGATCTCGCTCGACGAGGTCGAGCGCGTGGGGATTTGAAATCCCCCGCTGAAAGTGCGGTTATGCGGCCAGTAGCCATCCAAAACCCAATATTGCTGGGCTAAAATTCGTAACCCCCTGCCATGCCAGTCCCCCGCGCACGGAGACTTCCGGGGATCAGCCGAAAATGTGGAACTGTATTTTAACATGCTGGCATGCGTGCATGATAGCATGCTATAAACAGAAGGAAAGGAACCAAAAAGCCCAGAATGGCCATCATCACCGCCATGGTTTCCCAGAAAGGGGGGGTTGGCAAAAGTACCCTCGCCCGGCTCATTGCGCGTGAATTCGCTGCTCAGAAGTGGCGCGTCAAGATCGCCGACCTCGATATTTCGCAAGGTACCAGCTTCCAGTGGCGGGCACGTCGCCTTGAGCACCAGACCGAACCGGACATAGCTGTCGAGCAATTTGGCCGCGTCGATCAGGCCCTCAAGATCGCCGATCAGTATGATCTGCTTGTTTTCGACGGTGCGCCGCACAGCTCGCAGGCGACCCGCTCCATTGCCCAGGCTAGCGATCTGACTGTCATCCCGACCGGGCTGGCGGTCGATGATCTTCAGCCAGCCGTTACCCTTGCCCACGACCTCGTAAAAAATACCGTTCCTCGGGCCAAGATTATTTTTGCGCTTTGCCGGGTCGGTAACAGCCCCGTCGAAATCGAAGATGCCAGGACGTATCTAAAACAAGCCGGATACGGCGTCCTCTTCGGCTCTCTGCCGGAACAGGTTGCATATCGTCGGGCCAGCGATGAGGGCAGGGCACTGACCGAGACCCGGTTTCAAAGCCTCAACGAACGTGCTGAAGAGCTTGCCCAGGCGATGGTGGACAGGATCAGCGAGCTAACCAACACGGCGAAAACCTCACAGGCAGGACCGAAACGGAGCGTTGCCTGATGGTCAATATAAAGAAACTCAGCCGGCCGGGGAAGGGAACGCCACCTGTGCCAGAGCAGACCAATCACAATCTTGCCAAGCCGCCTAGCGGCCAGAAGGTTCACCAGCAGGTCAAGATTTCTCCCGAGATCCGGCGCGAGTTCCGCGCTTATGCGGCCGAGCATGACATGGATCTTGGCCCGCTTTTCGAGGATATGTGGCGTTTCTACAAAGGCAACCACGGTTAGCATGCCAGCATGCGAGCATGATAAAGATGCAGACAACACTGTCATGGACAAAGGAAGACTGGCCGGCGCTTTCAGGAGTCCGGTAAACGCGAGCAGAAATGATGGAGAAGCTCGTTTACGGGAGCGCGAATATACCCCGGATGATAAGTTTCGCAGGCACAACGTCGTGAACTGCAAGTGCGAAGCCCATGCCGCATTTAAGCTGACGCTCCGGTAAACCGGAATTATCGAACCCAGCCCATGGAAGGGAGCTAAAGTGGGAACCCCATGACGGACGAACTTCGTGAGAAGGGCCTGACGCGGGCGGCCGAGATCCTGCCTGCGCTCGTGAAGCCCGAGCACAAGGCGCTAACGCCGATCCAGGAACGCCTGAGTTCCCTGCCATCCGACGAAGCGCAGGAGGTCCTCTACCAGCACTCACTCCTATGCCAGACATCGATCCCATACCGTGATCCCGGAGACACGAAGATCTGGCAGCAAAAGAACGGCTTCATCAGGCTTGAACTGCTGGCTGGCAGGGTGCTGGACCCTCACACCGACAACGTCGTTGACGTAGGTCTGCCCTTTGGCCCGAAACCCCGCCTTGTGCTGTACCACCTCAACGCCGAAGCGCTGCGCAAGCAGTCCCCCGTCGTCGAGCTGGAGGACAGCCTAACAGCCTTCGTCAAGCGCACCCTGCGGCTGGACGTCGGCGGTCGGACGATCCGCTCCGTGAAGGAGCAACTCAACCGCCTATCCGCCGCTGATTTCCGCTTTTATGTAACGCATGCACGGGGCGCCATGACCATCAAAGGCATGCTCATCGAGGGGCTTGACGTCTGGGTTTCCAAGGACGAACGCCAACGTGTTCTCTGGCCTTCAATCATCCAGTTCTCCCAGCGGTATTTCGATAGCCTTTCCGAGCACGCCGTGCCCCTGAACGAAGCCGCCGTCGCGCGCCTGTCGCACAGTGCTCTGGCCCTGGATCTCTACACTTGGCTGGCGCAGCGCCTTCACCGCGTGCCCGGCAAACCGGCCTTCGTTCCATGGACTGCGCTCAAGGAACAGTTTGGGCATGGCTATGACCGTATACGCGATTTCCGGCGGGTTTTCGAACGCACGCTGAAGCATGTCAAGGCCGTCTATCCCGAGGCCCGATTCACGGTCGACGGGAAAGGCATGACGCTGTACAACAGCCCGCCGCCAGTTGCGCCGCGCGCCCAGCTCAAGTGAGTCGGGAACCATTCCCCAGGAGCAGTAATATTCTGTGGCGACAGCCTGTGGAATGAAGCACTTATCCACGGGCACTTTGTCGCGCCTTCCACGGGCACTTTGTCGCGCAAAACCACGGGCACTTTGTCGCGCAAGCCTATATGTATGGAAGTTCCTATAGTTTCTCCGATAGTAGCCAGCCTGCGCCCTATGGAAATGTGGAAAACCAGGCGCAATCCACCGGGCCGGAGCAAAAAGGAAGCGCCTAACGGCGCGCTTTCCTTGGAAAGCGGCAGGCTGCGATAAATGGCATTAGCGAAGCCTGACCAGCCCAGCAACCCAAAAAAACCTTCCCATGAAGGCCAAAACCCAGAAACCAACCCCCGAGTCGGAGAGGACGCCTTTTAAAACCATCACCACGGCGTCAGATTTGCCCGCTATGAGCTCCGTTTCTGAAAAATCGTACCTACCCCCTGCCCAAAGTCGTCCACGCAAATGCTGCTCGTTCTTAAACACCTGGACCAGGTTCCGCGGCCGCCAGACGCAGCGGCCAGGCGTCGTGAAAAAATTCCAAAACGGGGGGAACTGAACTAGCGGCCCACCTCCCGAAAAACGATAGGTCTTATCGGAAGTGCGCCGGCGAGGATGTCGGGGGCGAGAACGAGTGTCGGGGCCGGCGCACTTTCGATAAGACCGTTTCAAGTAAGCCGCTGGCGTTTGTGGCGGACGCGGCAGCTATGGGTATTGAATGCTGTTTTGGTACTCAAGTCCGGGGTTAGGCACATCGAGAAGGACCGGTGGAGCGACCTCGGGAGGAGCCGATCAGTCCGCCCCGCCATTTATTGTATGTATAATGCAAATACAACATGGATGGGGGTCTACGGTTTGACTGGGACGTCCACAATACCGATCACTTGGCCGAACACGACGTCCGACCGGAGGAAGCCGAGCAGGCCCTCTCAGGTTACATTCTGGACCTCGATTATCGCGTTACCGAAGATGGTGAAGAGCGTTGGACGGCCCTCGGCCAAACCGCTTCAGGTCGCCTTCTCGTTATCGTCTGGACTATGCTCGAAAACGGCTCTTACCGTCCGATTACCGCTTATCCGGCTACTAAGGGTCTTGAATCCGTTTTCCGCCGTCTCATCCACGGAACCTTACGGCAGCCAAAGGAACCAAAGGAATGAACCAGAAGCCTATCCCAAAATTCACCACTGAAGCTGAAGAAGCTCAGTGGTGGTATGAACAGCGTGATCAACTGACCGAAAAAGCGAAAGCGGCCCTGGCCCGCGGA
>JASHOO010000776.1 GCA_030041035.1 Bryobacteraceae bacterium
AGTTCGTCAGGGTAAAGCTCATGAACCAGCGATCCCAACAACTGCCTGGTAATCGATTCCGGTAATTGGTCCATTCCGCGGCCGTGCGCCCAGGGAAGACCATACCGGAGGCACGCCAATGTCATCACATGATCTCGTACCGCGCTGATCATATACTCGGCCTGCCAGAATTTTCCACGAAGAATACAGCTTCGAGCGTGAAGTGCGTGCAGCCAGGCCAGCCCAATGATGTCGTTGGGCACAGGCAGCGGGAAAGGGTTGGTGACCTTCGCCTCCCCAAAAACCAGCCTGAATGTGGGGCCCAGCGGGCGGAACTCACTTTGCGCCACGAATGCGAGATCCACTTGTAACGTACCAGGCACGAAGAACACACGATAGATCCAGGCGCCGGCCCTGACATCATGATGGAAGAGGGCGCCGTGCCGATCGTACATGAACGCTGTGAAGTCAGATAGCACGTCGGCGACATGGCCGGGGTCAACGACGCCAAAAGCAAGATCGATATCCGACCAGCGGTCCTCCCGGTCCACCGCGGCAGATCCTGTAATTGCTGCCCCGGCGAGCCGCTTGTCGCGTCGAGCGTATTCCAATAATTCTGATCGCAACTGGGTGCGGTGTTCCGCGGTGAACATCGTTTTCAACGCCACCTTTTCAGACACTACAGCGCGATCGGATACAGCGGTATGCAGTTATTTGCCGCGCCGATAGAGGACGCGCCAGATTTTCCCGTGCTGGCTTTCGCTGATAAACAGGGAGCCGTCGGGCGCCTGGGCGACGCCGTCGGCACGGGCGCGCGCATCGTCAGGGTTCATGAGCGGAGTTTTGCCGGCGAAGCCCGACGCGAAGACTTCGAAGTTGCCGGACGGCTTGCCGCCGGCGAACGGCTGGAAGGTTACGTTATAGCCCTCCTGCGGCATGGGAGCCCGGTTCCAGGAGCCGTGAAACGCGATGAACGCGCCGCCCTGATAATGTTTCGGAAACTGGGAGCCGGTGTAAAACGTTAGGTCCACAGGCGCCCAGTGCGCCGGAAAGCTGGTAATGGGAAGATCAAACTGGGTGCAGCGGCCGGCCTTCTTGCCGTCGCCGCCGTATTCCGGGGCGAGAAACAGTCTCTTTTCGAAGTAATCGTAAACGCAATACGGCCAGCCGAAGTTCATTCCAGCTTTGTCCACACGATACATGGGTTCGGCGGGGCGCTCGGCATTTTCCTTCGCGGTGAACATGCCGGGCCAGAGCGTGTCCAATTGATCGCGGTTGTTCATGACGATGTACAGGGCGCCATCGTGCCAGGCAATCGCCGGCATCTGGCGCAAGCCGGTGGCAAAGCGCGTCCCGTCGTCCTCGGTCTGGCCGAGTTTGCTGTCCGAGAATTTCCAAATGCCGCCGTGTTTCTCGAGAAGAGGGCAGGGATCGAGTCCGGGCACCTTGGGCCGGCGATTTTTCGGCTGGCAGGCATTCGACGGCGCGCCGATGTTCACGTAGAGACTGCCTTTCCCGTCGAATGCGATTCCTTTATCGCCGTGTTCTTCGACTCCCGGCAGACCGGAGACTACGATTTCCGGCGGGCCCGAAGGCGTCAACTGACCCGGCGACATCTTGTAGCGCTCAACCGAGTGGAACTTCGCGACGTAGAGATAACCGTCGTGCAGCGCCACGCCCGTGGTACTGTCCTGACCGATTCGCTGTTTGACCTCGAAGCGGCCGTCGCCGTTGGTGTCGCGCAAAGCCATCACGCCGCCCTTGCTGCCGTTGTCCTGAAGAGCAACGTAGATGTCGCCGTTAGGAGCAACCGCGATATGCCGCGCGGTGCCGATATTGTCGGCCACCACGAGCGCACAAAAGCCCGGAGGGAGTTGCAGGCCGCCGTTATCGGAATCGCATGCCGGCGGGCTGACTGCCGGCAGGCTCCACGCCGCCAACAAAAAGGCGAGCGTCGAGCCGCTTCCCTTCATCAAATTCGTCAATCTGCGTTTTTGCATAACTCTGTATAGAATACAGGACGCGTCCCCGTTCGCAAGGATTCTCCGACGAAAGTTACACTACAGGAGATGATCCGAACGATTCTGATAGCGGCCGCTGTGATCCCGATGGCTTTCGCATTGGCGGAATCGTCGGTTTGGGACGGGGTCTACTCGTCTGCGCAAGCTAAACGCGGGCAGGCACTGTATGCGAAGGCGTGTGCGTCCTGCCATCGCGAGAACCTCGAGGGCCACGGGCCGACGCCATCTCTTGCGGGCGAGGAGTTCCGCGACCGGTGGGACGGCCAGACGCTGGATGATTTATTCGAAAAGATGCAGGCGACCATGCCGGCGGATCATCCGGGCAGCTTGAGCCGTGAGGATAACAGCGCGATTCTGGCGTTCATGCTGCAAGCCAATGAGATGCCCGCCGGCGACAGGGATCTGCCCACCGAGAGCGAAACGCTGGCTAAGATTCGTTTCACTGCCGCGAAATCCAAGTGAATTCAGTAGTGAAACCTCCAGCGGAATTCGGCGTATATCTGCCGCGGATCGTTGAAGTGGAATCCTCCGAAGGTCAGGCTGTTGTCGAGCAGAACGCGCCGGTTCGCCACATTCAACGCGTTTACCGAGAGTCGATATTTGCCGCCCTCGCCGAACGTCTTCCCCAGGGAAATGTCAAACGTTGTGTGCTGGGGCAGATACGGCCCGGGGTATTGCGCGTCCGGCATCCCGTTGGTGAATCCCGAACCGTAGTAGACGTTGGTTGAAGCAAACGCCCGCCAGGGAAGGCTCGCATTGGCGCCGAAATTCAGCGTGTTCCTTTGATCGTGATCCACCGGCGCATATCCCGGCGGAACGTACACGGGACAGGCTGGCGTCACCGGAACCGGGCAGATCACGCCGCCCGTGATCGGCGACGTTGCCTGCGCGATCTGGTTGGAGTAGGCCACGTGGACCTGAGCGCGGCGCCAGATACGCGGCGAACGCAGTGTGGTTTCCCAGCCCTGAATCAGGGCCGCCGTCCAGGTGATCGGCCAGAAGATATTCGATTCGCCGATATTGTTATGGTCCAGCCAATTGGACGCGCGGGTCTGAAAGCTGTCTTCCTCGAGCACCCAGCCGCGGAAGGGAATCGAAACGCCGAATTGGTATTCGTGATCACGTTCTCCCTTCAGAGGCGCAAACATCAGAGTCTGGGTGGTGGCTAAGTCGAGCAATGGGCCGGTCGCAGTCAACAGCGGAGGTGCTTGATAATAGTCGCCGTAGAAGGCATGGAAGACCCAGTTGATTTTCGGAACGCGGATGGCGATTCCGAAGCGCGGGTCAGTGGCATTCTCGATCACCGCCGGCTGGGTTCCTCCGTGCACTGAGCCCGAATCGAAGTGCGATTCGCGCAGGCCCGCGATCAGGGTCAGCCATGAAGTGACCTTAAAGCGGTCGCTGACGTATTCTTCCATCAGCCCGCCGGTTACAGCCGCCGATGACGGGCCGAAGTTCTGACAGCTCGTGCCGCAATCCGTGAAAACGTTGTTAAAGAAGTTGTTCTGGTGCTGTGCGAACCCGAACGCTCCCACTTCCACGTCGTTGTTCTTCAACACGGTGGCACTCAGACTGGCTTGCGCGCCGGCGTAATTCGCGGTCTGGTGCACGGTGGAGATCACCGGCACATCGTTTGGCCCGCCGTTATAGGCGGCCTGGTTGTAATGATAAAAAGGTGAAACCGCGAGCAGCAGATTGGGATTAAACGTGTGCACCCAGGAGAAGGCAGCGTAACCGTCGGGCTCGCGCTCGCCGTCACGAAGACCGTAACTGGGATAGACCTGGTTCCCGGCGGAGTTTGGGTTCGGATCGATCGGGATCTGATAATAATCCTGACGCAATGATGCAACCAGCCGGAACTGGTTGGACGCGTTTTCGTTGAACATCAGGGAAGCGAATCCTCCATACCCGTTGTCCGCATCGTGGACCACCTGGCCGATCGGCGGCTGCAAGCCGTAATTGCTGCGGTCTGCGTTGACGCTCACGTAATAGGCGAAGCGTTGGGTATGGCTTGCGAAGCTCAGTTGATCGTTGGTTTGGTACCAATTGCCGAACGATGTAATCAGCTCCGCTTCGTTGTTGCTCTCGAAGCCGGTTCGCGGGACCACATTGAAGATTCCATACGTGCGATCTCCGTATTCCGCGTCGTAGCTACCGCGTTGCACTTCGAGATAATCGATGTCCTTCGGATCAATCTGCGGGCCGAGGTTAGTGGCGATATTGGTATTGGGTATGGTTACGCCGTCGATGAGCCAATCGACCTGATGGCCTCCGCGCATGTGCAGCATGTCGTGGGTTACGTACGCTGCGGGAACATAGTCGGTGATCATTTCCATCCCGTTGGTGCGATCGGCGCCGGGAGTTTCGGATATGTCCTCTCGATTGACCAGACTCGTAGGAGTTACTGAGTCCATATTGACTGCTTCTGACTGGCCGACAACAACCGTAGTCTGATTCAAGGCTGCAATGGCCACTTGTAAATGAAGAATCGGTGACGACCTGGAATCAACGGTAACGGCCTGCTCCAAGGTCTCGAACTTAGGCTGAGTGACCGTGATTTTGTAGTCGCCAACCGGCACGGTGGTGAACGAAAATTCGCCGTTGTCGTTGGTTTGTGCGGTTTGATGCCAATCCGAGTGAACCGCTTGCAGCTTGACGGATGCTCCGGTTACGGGGCGATGCTGCGGGTCGTGCACGATTCCCTGTATTTTTCCAAAAATTGTTGCATGGAGAAGCGAAATTGATAACAAGAAGTTCGCCAGATATACACACAAAACAAGCCTTCGCATAAACCTCCTTCAATGTCTCTGTTGTCTCGAGGAGACACTTCAACTTCCTGAACGACTAAATCGGCTGAAAGTTTGGTGCCTAGAGAGAAATGGGTGGACCGCGCTTCTGGCGGCTTCGTTCGAAGGAGGTGCGGAGGCGGGACTGAGTTTGCGCTTCGACAACCGGATGGCTGGCGATTGCCGCAAAAGACTGTTGTGAAACCTTCGGTAGAAATACCGAGGGACTTGCTACAGTGGAGCTGACCGGCAGCAGCAAAGGCCATTGATCACAGGTCGATCGTAGAGTGGGCTGAGCTTGTTGATGCAGCCTGGATAAAGCACACTTATGCTTACCGTTCGCCCGGCAGCACGGTGGAAGCTGTGGCGAAGGCGAGACGCTGGACAGAAGCGGAGCCACGGGCCAAAAGCCCGTGACACTCAACATCAGCCCTGCGAGCAAACGCCGCACTCTCCGGATTGTACACAGGCCGGGTGCGGTCTGGCAACGGTAAGAAAGCCCGCGGCAGGGCTAATTTGCGTGCTTGGGCTTGAGACCGAACTCCATGTGCAGGCGGATGCTCTCGATCCACACAGGGCCGCGATCGTGGTTGTATGCAGGATTCGTGACCTCCTGCAAGTCGAAGGTCATGAAGAAACCCGGAAACAGCCGCGCGCTATAGTAGCTTTCCCAGACATACTCGGGCGCATAATTCAACCTGCCGTCTCCGATAAGAAAGTCCAGACCACCGCGGGCTAGGTATAAGGCATGCACGCCCGAAAGTCCGCTGACTGTGTACGAGGTGGCGGCAACGTCATCTTTTCTATTCCACGACGTCCCTTTGACGGAGATGCCGCCGCTGGCCAGGCGGTCGATGGCGGTAAACGCGAAGGACTCGGTTTTGCCGTCATTCCATCCCAAGCGCGTGAACAAACCCACGTCGCGCAAAATCTGCTGATCCAGGCTCACACCGGTTCCGTACTTCAGTGTGCCCACGCGCCGCACCGCGGTGATGTTGGGCGTGGTTCCGGTCTGCTCCGCCAGGCGAAGCGCGGCGGCGTAACTGCCGGAGTCGGTGTGATTCAGGTATCCGAGGACGCGGACGGCGCCCGTCCGATTTCCGATGGAATAGCGGCGCTCGCCTTCGAAGGTATCGCCGCGGTCGCGAAACAGCCGCCGGTCAAATTGCGGGCCGTTCGCCACTTTGGGCTCGGCGGCGCTGCTGTACCGGAGCGACCAGTTGCGCGTATGGAACTCATGAACCCAGCCCCAGGTGTAACCACGGGTATCGGCGGGGTAATCCCAGGCCCCGTTATACATCACTCCCCACGCGGTAAATTGCGTGCGGGGATCGTGGGTGTAGGCATTGTTATCGAAGAAATCCGTGAGTGAAAACCGTCCGACCACAATGGTGTAGCGCGTCATCGGCCGGTCACCGGCCAGTTGATTCTCATCGTCGTCTACATGTTCCTTCTCTGATCCGAATCCAAAATCGTGAGTGATGTAGAGGCGCGCGATATACGGCTTGGGGGTCGCGGTTTCGACCCGCAGCATTTCACCGTTCGGCGCATTGGCGATGCCGTCGACTTGGCTGAGTCCGCGCCCGCCGGCGATTTCCGGATCGAAGTAAAACTGTGTGTTGTCGCTCAAGCGAAGGCCGAAAAAAAGGGTCGTCGTGATGGAGGCGTCATGTTCGGTGATGTCTTCGAGACTCAGCGGTCCTGAGTAGGGTGCGTAAAATGTGCCGTGGCGCTGGCCGATGGAGGTCGCCTGGTAGTAAAGATCCCAGAGCGGCGACTGCTCGTTGGTGTCCGGCGCGGCGTCCTGTGCCATCAAAGGCAAGGCCACGAGTAATAGCGCCAATATCGCCTCAGAGCGGGGCATCCATGCTCTTTTCGAGTTTACTGGACTTGGAGGCGGATCGGCCGTTGACGCGCCTGCGATCATCGCGAATCCCGCCGCTGCCGTTCAACGAGTGCGGACGCCGCACCGAGCCCGGCCGGCATGCGCACCTCAAGAAATTGTTGGACCCACCGCGCCACAGTGCGCACCGCTTTGATCGTTCTCATAGCACTGATCACCTGTCTCCGGGACGCGTAATCCCCT
>JASHOO010000777.1 GCA_030041035.1 Bryobacteraceae bacterium
CTGTTCACTTTTGTTTTCGGGCGTGTCATGACGGGGAGCGGCATGATGCCGGCGAGTTACAAGGGGATGCTGGCGCCCGGGATCATGGGGATGAGCATGGTCATGACGGGCATCCAGGCGGTTTCGATGCCGCTGATCGCCGAGTTTCAGTTCACGCGCGAGATCGAAGACAGGCTGCTGGCGCCCATGCGGATTGAATGGCTGGCGGTGGAAAAGATCCTGGCGGGAATGGTGCAGGCGCTGGTGTCGGGCGCGGTGGTGCTGGGAGCGGCGTGGCTGGTGCTGGGCGCGGGGGTTGGATTGGATTTTCACCGGCCGCTGCTGTTCGCCGCGGTGATGATTCTGGTGGCGCTGTTCTCGGCGTCCGGCGGGCTCATGCTGGGATGCAGCGTGGGACAGACGCAGATCGGGCTGATGTTCAGCCTGGTGCTGGCGCCCATGATCTTCTTCGGTTGCGTGTATTACCCGTGGAGCGCGCTGAGCGGCTTTCCGGTGATCCAGAAACTGGTGCTGCTGAATCCGCTGGTGTACGCAAGTGAAGGGCTGCGGGGAACGCTGGCGCCGCAGTATCCGCACATTTCGATCGCCTCGGTAGCCGGGGGGCTGGCGGCGTTCGATGCGATTCTGATTGTGGGCGGGCTGAAGAAGTTTTACGGCAAAGCGGTGAGCTGAGCGCCCAGCCGTCCGGATCGCGCCTTACTGAGCGTGCTATCCCCTCGGCATTTGGCTCCAGTCAGCGGGGCCGTCTGAACAGTAACCCTTGACAAGGTCACCTCGACGTGCTAGTTTTTCAGCATGATGCTTGAATTCCAGCAGGGGACAGGTGAGCGATGGCATTAGCGGGATTGAGCCGCCGCGAGCGGCAAATCATGGAAATTCTCTACCAGCGCGGCAAGGCTTCCGCATCCGAGATCCGGGAAGCTATGGATGACGCGCCGAGCTACTCGGCGGTGCGCGCGGTGCTGCGGGTTCTCGAGGAAAAGGGCCACGTCAAACATCAGGCGGAGGAATTGAAGTACGTGTACATCCCCACGGTGAACCGGGATAAAGCGAAGCGCTCCGCGGTAAAGCATGTGTTAGAGACATTTTTCGACGGCTCGCCGAAACAAATCGTCGCCGCTCTGCTCGATGTCTCGACAGAGCGGCTGACGCACGAGGAACTGGACCAGATGGCGGAAATGATCGAGAAAGCCAGGAGGGAGGGAAAGTAACATGTGGAGCTGGAACGAGTCGGCATGGTTTGCGCTTGGCGTGAGCACGGCGCTCAAAAGTGTAGCCGTACTGGGTGCGGCGTGGCTGGTGGCGCAATTGCTGCGCGGACGTTCGGCGGCATCGCGGCACCTGGTATGGACCGCGGCCTTCGCGGCCGTGCTGGCCCTGCCGTTGCTTTCCGTAGTGTTGCCGTCGCTTTCGGTGGCGCTGCCGTTGCTCGATGGAGGTGACGTTCCGGCAAATCTCGGCTCGAACCTAGTGTTTCGAGCGACGGCATCGACCGCGGCTCCAGTTGCCGATGCCAAATCCGGAAGCGCCGCCATTGGCACGGCGGAGTCCCGGCCCAGGCATCCCGATTGGCGCACGCTATTCATACTTTTGTGGACCGGCGGTACGGCTGCCGGATTCCTGCAAATGCTCGTGGGGTGGGCGGCGATTGCGCGCCTCCGGCGCAGAGCCCGTCTGGTCACATCGCAGGAGATTTCTGAACTCGTTCAGACGCAGGGGATGCGTCGCCGCATCGCGGTCTTCGAAACCGGGCGGGGAGGCATGCCCATGACTTTCGGCCTGTTTCGCCCGGCCGTTTTCTTACCAGCCGAGGTGGAGGGGTGGAGTAAAGAGCGGCGCCGCGTCGTCCTGCTGCATGAACTGGCGCACGTGCGGCGTGGCGATATTGCAACCAACCTGCTCGCGCGGGCGGCGTTCAGTCTGTACTGGTGGAACCCTCTGGCATGGATTGGCTGGCGCGAATTCCTGAAGGAGAGGGAGCGTGCCACTGACGACCTGGTGCTGCACGCGGGCGCCCGCGCGTCGGAGTACGCAGGCCATTTGTTGGAAATCGCGCGCACCATGCAATCGCCGAAGGCGGTGGCGTGCGCGGCGATAGCCATGGCCAGGAAATCACAATTGGAAGGCCGGCTGGTGGCCATTCTCGACAACGGCCGCAATCGAAAGACTCCGGGACGCGCATCGGCATGGGTTGCCGCGCTACTGGCAGTGTGCGTGGCCGCCCCTGTGGCTGCGTTGCACGCCCAGGGTGACGCCGCTCCTGCGCTTCCTGCGGACGTGGATGCCACCATCCGCGCAGCCATTGTGCAGAAGAATCACCAGATGCTGGACGACGCAGCGAGCGCCGCGGAAAGGCTGCAAAGGTACGATATCGCGCAGAAATTGTTGGAGTCTTCATTGGCCATACGGGGAGATGTCTCGGGCAGCGAGAGCGTGGATTATGGCATGGGACTGCTAAAGCTCGCTAATCTCGAGCGCAGACGCGGGGAATTGACTCAAGCGGCAACGTTCTATGCGAAGGCGGTGTCTGTGCTGGGCAACCGGCCGGAAGCGGCGGCCGCCCTGATCTACCTGGGCACGAACGCCATGCGGAACAAGGAACCCGACCAGGCGATCGACTATTTCCAAAAAGCGCAGATTGCCGATCCGGATCAAGCCGGAACAGCGTTGATGTGGATGGCGGTGGTGCGACAGTACCAAGAAAGTGCGGAAGAGGCGGAGTCGCTCTTCAAGCAGGCGCTGGCGGCGGAGAAGCCCGGCTCGCCCGACGCCGCTACCACTAGCGAACTCTATGCGAAATTTCTCCAACAGCAGGGCCGTGGGGACGAAGGCAAATCGCTGAGGGATGAGGCCGCATCGGTATGGAAGGCGGAGGGTGCGAAAGCAAAGCCGGTACGTCCCGATTCGGCTTCAATCGCGGTTCGCGTAGGCAACGGAGTAACGGCGCCTCAGGTTATCTATAAAGTCGATCCCGAATACACGGAAGAAGCACGCTTGGCCAAATATCAGGGGCAGGTGGTGGTGTCCGCCGAGATCGGCACGGACGGTCTCGCTTACAACATGAGGGCGGTGCGTGGTCTGGGTCTGGGACTGGATGAGAAGGCCATCGAAGCGATCAGCCAGTGGAAATTCAAACCTGGAACCAGGAATGGGAAACCGGTACGCGTCGCGGCGACCATAGAAGTCAATTTCCACCTGTTCTGAGGATGAAGCTCGGGTCGGGCTGGGGGAGGCGGTGCCTCGCCCCTAGAGTGCGTGTAGGGCGGCGATGGGGTCGACGCGGGTGGCGCGGCGGGCGGGGACACAGCAGGCGGCGAAGGCTACGGCGGTCAGCACGAACGAGGTGGCGAGAAACGTGAGGGGGTCGTTGGCGCGGACGCCGTAAAGCAACTGCGAAAAACTGCTCAGCATGCGCGTAAGAAGCACGACCGAAACACCTCCAATCGCGATGCCAATCACTGCCAGACGAAGGCCGTAACTGATGACCAGGCAGAAAACCTGGGAGGGTTTTGCGCCGAGCGCCATGCGGATGCCAATCTCCTGGACACGCCCCGCTACGGAATAGGAGATGACACCGTAGATTCCGACCGACGCCAGCAACAGTGCGAGCGCGGCGAAGGCCGCCAGAAGGATCATGGGAAAGCGCTGGGGCGCGAGCGAGGCAGCGGCGATGTCGCGCATGGTTTGGACTTGATAAACGGGCAGTTCGCCGGCTGTTCCATAGACCACGGACTTGATCTCGGGTAGAACGGTTGCGAGGTCGAGCGGCGTGCGAACGGCAATGGTGACATCGTCGTAGAAGATGGGCACCCACTCGTCGCGAAGCTGGTTTAAGGGCGCGTAGATCTGGTTTTGCGTGTAAGGGTTGGGGTCGCCTAAGCTGCTTTGTCTCACGTGCTCGACGACGCCCACCACGCGCACCACGCCCCAATGGGGAATGTTCACCAATTGTCCGACGGGATTTTTATCTGAAAAGTAAGTAAGGGCAAGAACGCTGTCGATGACGATCACGGGCGCGGATAGCAGGGTGTCATTTTGAGTGAAATAGCGGCCGCGCAGGAGCGGGATCTGCATCGTCCGGCGATAGTCAGGGCCCGTCCAATAGAACTGAGCACGCGGCGCCTCGGAAACATATGCAGGCGGTTGTGATCCTACCCAGAACGGCCCGGCATTGCTCTGCTGATCGAGGGGAACCATGGCGGTGAGATCCGCGGCCTGGATGCCGGGCAGTTGACGAATGCGGTCAATCAACTGCCGGTAAGCCTCGCGCGTCGCCGGCGCTGTTTTCGCGGGTGAAACTCCAACTTTGAAGGTGATGACGTGCTGGAAATCGAAGCCGGGATTTACCTGCCACAAATTGTGAATGGTACGCAGGAGAAGGCTCGCGCCGGTGAGCAGGACCAGGGTCAGGGCCATCTGGACGATGACGAGCGCTCCCTGGGCGCGATGATGGCCGTCGGAATAGCCGCGGCCGCCTTGCTTGAGCGGCAATTGCAGATCGCTTCTGGAACTCTTCAGAGCGGGCGTCAGGGCGAAGAGCACTCCCACAAGGGTCGAAATCCCGAAGGTGAATAGCAGCACCGGGATGCTCACGCCGATATTCTGGCTGCGCGGCAGGTTCCCACCGATCCGGGAGAGAGCAGGGCGGATGGCCCAAGCTGCCGCGAGGACGCCGAGGAAACCGCCGGCGAGCGAAAGTAAGGCGCCTTCGGCGATCAACTGCCACACAATGCGCGCACGGCTTGCACCGAGGGCGAGGCGGATGGCGAACTCGCGCGAACGGGCGACGGAGCGGGCGAGCAGGAGATTGGCCACATTGGCGCAGGCAATCAGCAAAACCAGGCCCACCGCGCCGAAGAGCATGAGAAGCGTTTGGCTCACGTCGCCCACCATTACGTCCTTGAGGGTCAGGACTTCGGTTCCGACACCGCGATCCTCCGCGGGATAAAGCTGGGTCAGGCGAATTTGCACGACCGTCATGGCGGCTCGCGCCTGAGCCAGGGTCTCGCCGGGTTTCAGACGGGCGATGCAGATGATACCGGCGTGGATGGTACGGTCATTGACGCGCAGGGGGCTGTCTTGTCCGAGGGGCGTGTAGAGTTCGGCATCGGGCTCGCCGAAGTGGAAATCCAAGGGCGCAACGCCGACGATGGTGTGGCTGCGTCCATCAAGTGTGACGGTCTTGCCGAGCGCGTCCGCGGCACCTTTGAACTGATCCTGCCAAAGATGATGGCTGATGATGACCGAAGGCGCCCCGCCGGGTTGATCTTCCTGCGGCGAGAATTCGCGGCCGAGAGCCAACCGGAGACCCAGGGTGGAGAAGAAGCCGGTGGAGATTTGGCGGGCACGGACGCGCTGGGGCGGTCCGGGACTGGTGAGGTTGGATTCATTCCATCGAATGGCCGCCATTTGCTCGAAGGCGCCGGCGTCGTGCTTCCAATCCTGCCAGTCGGGGAACGATACGAATAGCTTGCGTTTTAGCGTGAGGTTGTCCTCAATGACAGCGAGCAGGCGCTCGGGCTGGTGGAAGGGTAGGGGAGCGAGGACGACGCCCTGAAGCACGCTGAAAATGGCGGTATTGGCGCCGATGCCGAGCGCCAGGGTGAGAATGGCAAGGATGGTAAAGCCGGGGGACTTGCGCAAGGTGCGCAGGCCGTATTGCAAGTCGCGAAGCAGAGTTTCGATCGGGTGCACGCGCCTCGTTTACTGGCTTGCC
>JASHOO010000778.1 GCA_030041035.1 Bryobacteraceae bacterium
TACGTTGCTCTGCATGGTTTGAGCCGGATTGAATTCAAACCCGCCGTTGGTGTCGCTCGGCTGGAAGGAGTTGTTCAGGAAGATTCGTCTCTCGCCTCCGAACCTCAGTTCGTGCGCGCCCACCACCTTATCTACCACCGAATCAAATGTCCATTGCGTGTCGGTCTCGAGCGATGTGGTGCAGCAGGCATCCGTCACCAGCCCCTGGTAGCCGATCACGGCAATGTCCGGCAGAGTATTGGGCGTCTCATACCAGGGGTTGTCATAAAGGGCTTTGGAGAAGCCCAAGCTTTCGGGGCTCACCGTGGGCGTCACGCCGAAAACGTTGTAAAACCGGTGGAAGTTCAGGCGATTGGTCCACTGCATCGAGGGATTGATGGTCCAGGTGTCCGCCACAGCTCCCTCGTTGGTTCGGTAATACGAGACTTGCGGTGCGTAGAAATCGTCCGGCGTGTAGCTGGTCGTGATGTTCCGGCTATATCGGGCGAAAACGCGGTTGTTGTCGGAGAAGTTGTGATCGATCTTAATATCCAGCTGATATCCGGGATTCGGGTAGACGTAGCTCGCCGTGAAATTTTCCAATCCAGTAAGCGGCTGGCCCGCGGTGTTGCCTGCCGGGTAGAGATTCATGATGTTCTGCCCGATCGAGTTGAACATGCTGGCCGGTACGATGTTTCCGGGAAACGGCACGCGTGTGCAAACCTCTCCCTGGCAGCTCTGGTTGAAAGGATTGTAGATCACGTTGAGACTGCCATCCTGGTTGTAGGTCTGGGAGAAGTTGCCCTGCTTCTGCAAGGCGGTGGGAACGCTGGAGACGGTGGTACCCGGAGCGGTGTCGCGGTCATGTTCGTAGTCGAAAAAGAAGAATGTCTTGTTCTTCCGGATCGGCCCGCCTATGGTGCCGCCCGTCTGGTCAATGGCATAAGGACCGATGGGCTGGCCCGCTGCGTTGGAAAAGAAATTGTTGGCGTCCAGCTCCGGCCGGCGGAAGAATTCGTAGGCGCTGCCATGGAACTGGTTGGTGCCGGACTTCATCACCATGCTGACGATGGTGCCCCCGTTGCTTCCGTACTCCGCCGAGAAGCTGTTGTTCTGGAGCTTGAACTCCTGGATGGCTTCCACGATGGGCTTGTATTGCAGGTTGGTGGTACCGCCCTCGCCACCTTCGGGATTGGTCTCGAGCCCGCCATCCAGGCGGAACTCCGCTGTGGCATAGCGCTGGCCGTTGGAGGCGAAACCCGTGCCTCCCAAAATGCTCCCTACCGGGCCGCCATTGGCCACCTCCGTGGTTCCTGGCGCCAAAAAGACCAGCCCCGAGTAGTCGCGGCCTTCGAGCGGCATGTTGATCATGTATTGGCCCGAGACTTCGGTGCCCAGCGCGCCGCTCACCGTGTTCAATTGCGGCGATTCTGCTGTGACCTCCACCTGCTGGCTGATCTCGCCCACCTCGAGCTGGAGATCGAGGTCGGTCTCCTGGCCCACGCGCAGCACGATGTTCTCGCGGATCAGCGTCTTGAACCCCGCAGCCTCGACCCTCGCCGTGTACGTCGCGGCCTTCAGGTCGGCGAACAGGTACCGGCCGGCGTCACTCGTCGGCCGCTTTTCCGAAACGCCGGTGGCCACATTGGTCATGGTCACAGTTGCGCCCGGAATCACGGCTCCGCTCGAATCCGCAACGGTGCCCCGAAGCAGAGCGGTATCGATGCCTTGCGCCCCGGCCCTGGGAACTAAACAGAGCACTGCTGCGAGCGCCAGTACTGCACTGATAGCAAACGCCTTCACCTGAAACGGCCGCATCTACATGTCCCCCTCAAAGAAATGTCACAAACCCGAAGATGTGCATTAGAGGTCTAATAGGTTTCGGGTATTAGACCCCCAATTGGGGGGGCTTGTCAAGGCTTAAGAGCAGATTGTCACAACTTTACTTCTTGGGGGAGAAAGCGCTCTCCTTCTCTTTGAGTGCCTGGAAGATCTGCACTTCGTGTTCGGCATCGGCAGACCGGCCCAGCTTGCGGTACACCTGCGCCAGAGCGTAATGATTCTTGCCGGTTTTCGGGTCCAGGCGGCAGGCCATCTCCAGCTCGCGCAAAGCCTCACGAATATTACCCTCGCGCAACGCTACTTTGCCTAGCTGATAGTGCGCATCGGCGAGGGTGGAATCGAGCATTTCGGCTTTACGCAAAAGCTCCACAGCGCGCGCCTCCGCGTCACCGTTCTCCCTTCCTTGATCCCACAGAAGCATGGTTCCATAAGCCTGATAAAGGACCCCGGAGCGCGGCATCCGCTCGATCCCCTTTTTGAGGGTGGCTTCGGCTTCGGCGCTTTTCCCAACGTCGAGCTGCGCCGTAGCCAGCCCTAGGATGGCGCCTTCATCCGACGGGTTCAGCTCCACCGCGCGGGTGTACAGAGCCTCGGCATCGTTCACGTGGCCCAATTTGAATTCGATCTGGCCCTTCAACCGCCGGCCGCCGGACGAACCGGGCGCGACCTCAATGGCCTTTTCCGCCGCCGTCATCGCTCCATCGAACAGATGATTTTCCAGCAGCATCATCCCGACGTCCACGTAATTGGATTCCTCGCCGGGGTCCAGTGCAATCGCCCGGTCCATGGCGGCGACCGCGCTTTTGGCATCCTCCTTCTTATACAGGCACCAGCCCAGCAAATTGTAGATTTCGCTTGTTTCATGTCCAGCGTCGATCGTGCGGCGCAGTGTGTCCAGGCTTTCCGAGAACTTCCCGGCGCGGTATTCGACCCGCGCCAGCGCATAACCCAGCCTTTCCTGATCGGGATAACTCGCCGAAATCGACCGGAACAGGGCCTCGGCGCCGTCGAAATCCCCCAATTCCGCCGCTACTTGCGCCGCCACGAAAATACTCTCCGGCTCCCCGGTGCGGGATTTCAGCTCCTTGAGAACCTCACGCGATTTCGCTGGTTCTCCGGAGTAGTAATATGCGCGCGCCAGCGCTGCCAGCGACTCCGGGCGCTGGCGCACCTGATCGGGAACCGAAGCCAGCAGCTTCACGGCGCTTGCGTAGTCGTGCGCCTCCTCATCGACCATGCCCAGCAGCAGAATTGCGGTTGGGTCCTGCGGCTTCTCCTTGAGGAGCCGCGCCAGATTAGCTTTTGCTTTCGACAGCTCGCCCAGGTCGAACTCGTTCCAGGCGAGATTCCGCCGCGTCACCGTGTCCGCCGGATCGAGGCGCAACGCTTTCTCCAGATACACGTCAGAATCCTGCAACTTCCGCTGCATCCCCAGGGCAACCCCGAGCAAGGCCAGGAACTCGGCATCATCGGGAGCCAGTTTGACCGCCTGGCGCAGCTCCTGTTCCGCTGCCGTCGGGTCTCCGCGCGCCAGCAGTTCCCTTCCCTTCGTCGCATGCGCCTGAGCCGCGGGCGCATCAGGCGGCGCCGCGGAAAGCGGAATCGCCGCCAGCATCGTGAAGAGAAAGAGTGCCCGCACCAGAACCCAGCTTAGCGCCTCAGCGCGGCCCGCCGTGATACGATCTCTAGGCTCCTCATCTTGGGGAAGCGGAGAGCCTCTTTGACGTCCTATCCCATCGCCAGCAGCACCAGACCAGCTTCCCGCGGGGCGAGCCGCATTGCCATGATTCTGGGCGCCCTGGTGCTGATCGCCATTATCTATTTCGCCATCGGCGCGTACGCCACCAGCCGTTGGATGAAGCCCAGGCGCAGTACGGACTTTTCCGCTACGCCGGCGGCCTTCAACCTGGAGTATCAGGATGTGCGCTTCCCCTCGCGCGACAGCGGCATCGAGATCGCCGGCTGGTGGATTCCACGCGCCGGTAGCTCCCGAGCCATCGTCATGGTCCCGGGCAGAGGCGAGAACCGTACCAGCGAATTCTACAGCCATTTCCTCGATCTGGCTGCGCAGTTGAACACCTTCCAGGGGCGCGGATTCAACATTCTCATGATCGAATTGCGCGCGCATGGACTGAGCGGCGGCGAGTACTCGACCTGGGGCGTGGGCGAGCGGCATGACGTCGAAGGCGCGGTCGATTGGATCAAGCAGCACGGAATTCCGGCCGCCGCCATCGGAGCTCTGGGGGCATCGCTCGGCGCTACCTCCTGCGTGTACGCCACGGCCGATGACCCCGATATCCGCGCGCTCGTCACCGACGGCGCCGGCATCGATAATTACGCAAACATCAACCGGAGCTGGTCCCAGTTCAGCGGCGCCCCGCAGATTTTCCTTCCCGCCGGCCTTCTCATAGAGCGCCTGGTTTACGGCTACGACATGCGCACGGTGCGCCCGGTTGAGGCCATGAAACGCATCCCTCCGCGCCCGTTTCTGCTCATCTACGGATCGAAAGAACTGCCGGCTGACAGCGACCGCCGCCGCGTCCTCAACGAAGCTCTGCCCAACGCCAATCTCTGGGTGGTCGAGGGTGCTGCCCACACCGGCGCGTACACCGCAACACCCCAGGCCTATCTCGCCAGGGTCGGCGCATTCTTTGACGCGAATTTAAATGCTGCCCGATAGACTGTCTGCTATGCTCTCCGCGACGTTGAATCATTGTGCTCGGCGCCGCCATGCGCAATGAAGGGAGGACCACTAAATGGCTGAAGGTTCGTCGGACCTGGATGTGGGTCCCAACCGAGATCTGAGCCCCGTAGGATGGTTGTGGCGGGCGGGAGTGGGTTGGCCGAGCGTGGAGGCACAAACCTCCTGGCGGCCGTGGGCCTTTAAAACCTTCAGAGCCTTTGTCAACTATTTTGAAACGGCGGACTTGTTTTGGAAAGTGGGTGCTTTGAAAAATGTGCCCCGCAACATTGCGGTCATTGCCTTCAATACCGTTGACCCGACCCCTTCCCTCCTGCTTTACATGTCGCCCCAGTATGCCTCGCAGTACCGCTACTACGTGTTAAGCAGTCTCGCAATCCAGCCGCCTCCGGACGGGGGCCCCATCATCTCGCTCAATACCGCCAGCAGACTGATTGTCTCCTATGTTTCGATCCTTTCGACGCCTTCTTCCCAGGTTTTTTCGCATCCGGTACTCAGTTTGATGTCGTTAGACCAAGCCACTGGGAACCTTCATTAGCTTGGCGGGTCCGGAGTAGCGGCCGTCTATTCATACCGCAGCGCGTCCATGGGGTCGGCCGATGACGCGCGCCGCGCCGGCAGATATGCCGCCAGCGCTGAGGTCAGTACCAGCAGCAGCGT